>CALDFV010000299.1 GCA_937942145.1 uncultured Opitutaceae bacterium | reverse complement strand
GTCGATACGGGCCCAGCAATAAAAAGTTACTGATCGATGCTCTCCAGGAATCGACACACGAACACGACTCCCTGCGGGACTGAAGTTTAAAGCGCTCCCCGACTGGCCCCAACGATCCGCATCGTGGCGAGCGCTCACCACGGTGCCATCCAAGCCCGAGTGGGATTCGTCTAACAACTGACGTCCCCATTCGTTCGATTGATTCATGGGATAATAAGCGATCATTCGCGGGTCGCTGCTCAACGCTGCCGCGCTATCTGACCATGCCTGGCGACGCTCCAGTCTTTGACTGACAAATCTCCGCTCGAAGTCGGCTAGCCCAGGAAACTGGTTGGGCTCAAATGCCACTGACTCCGGACTCCCGGTTGTAGTCCAACGGAGAGACTCTCCATCAGACAAAAGCTGCTTTTGCTTGGCATTGGGATGCCACTCGATTTCCCCCTCGAGGACGTGCATGTCCGCATGCTCAGGGGTAACGTCCAAGGCAAACTCCGTTCCCAGGTCAACCACATCGCCAGAATTGGTCAACACTCTGAACCCATGAGCCGCAGTGGGTACCAATGCCCGTATTTTTCCGTGCAATACAGACATCTCCATCGGAGAATTGATTTCAAATTCCGCTTTTCCCTCGATAATAATCGTGACGCCACTGAAAAGTTCAAGTCGTGCAAGTCCGGATTCCATTTGCAAGGGTCCTTGCGGGACCAAATCCCCTCTATCTAGGTTCGGCTGATTCACCCAAACGGCTTCCGAGTGTTCCGCTAAAACAGCGTACCCCGTTGCGATGGGCTCTTCTGTAGCAACACCATTCGCTCCGAATTCGAAACTATCCCTTAAACCATAGGCTCCTATAAAAACCACCGCGAGAACTGCAGCGATACCCGCCAAAACGTTGGATTTTCCCGACCAAATGGATACGGTTTTATCACTTTCTTCCTCAACTAAAAGACTAGACTCCAATCTAAGTGAGTCGGTCAATTTCAGTCTGGCGTAGTAAGCTTGGCGAGCTTCCGAGCTCACCCGCATCTCCGCTTCCAACTTAAGAAAGTCTGCCTCCGAAATGGATCCCTCGATGAGGTCGTCGATTAGCGGATCCCGTTCGTTCAAGGTCATGCTTGAGCCTCCTTTGATAACGCGATGCGTTTTTCGACGCACAAGAGCAAGCGATTGCGAATGCGGTGAAGCGTTACTTTCAACCCGCCGATGCTCCGGCCCACTTTAGCTGCGTAATCCTTCAACGGAGTTTTCTTGAAGTACCGATGGTGGATGAGGTCGCGGTCCGCTGGCTTGAGCTTTTGGAGGCAGGCCTGCAAGGCAATATGATGCTCGGACAAATCGTCAAGGTGGTCGGTCATTTCCTCCGCTATGATTTCCTCTAGCTCTTCGCAGAAAACCAGGCGGGCGTCCTTGGCTTGCTTGAACCGGTATTTGCGAACCTGGAAGCGAGCAATGCTGAAAGCCCACGCCTTGAAGTTGGTTCCGATCTCAAAATCGCTCCGTTTCTCCCAGATAATCGTGTTCGTTTCCTGAGCGACATCATCGCAATGCGGATCCCCCGGCATCAAAGATTCCGCATACAATCGCAGTGCTGACTGGTTTTGAGTCAGCAGGGAAACGATCGCAGCATCCTGTTTTTGAGCGTCCATCGGGCTATCTGGAGGCTAATCCCTCTTTTCCCCAAAAGGTTAACACAAATCGGTGAAATTCCTAAAGATTTATCGAGTTTTTAGATGCCCGAAACTCCAAATGCTCATTGCACGGGCCAATTCTTTCCCACTTTCTTACGCAAGGTTTCAATGACTTCTGAGTGGTCCTTCGAGAGGGCTAAGTTGCTCATTTCCTTGGGATCTAAGCGTTGGTCGTAGAGTTCGATGCCTTTATCACCCTGCTCGCCCCATTCCACGTAGCGCCAGCGATCCGTACGGATGCTGTATCCGGGCACGTCCACGAATAAAGTCTGGATATACGCAGGTCTATTCCAATCGCCTACTGGATTTCCAAGGAGCGGCCTCAAGCTTACCCCCTCCAATTCCGATGGCGGCGCTAGATTCGCAAGATCGGCCAGCGTGGGATAGATGTCTACAAATTCTACGATGCGGGGACAATCGTGTCCCGTTGGTTCCATTCCAGGAACTCTGAAAATAAGCGGAGCCCGCGCGGACTCTTCGTACAAACTGTTTTTCCTCCAAAGCCCATGTTCGCCGAGGTGGTAGCCGTGGTCTCCCCACAAGACGATTATCGTATTCTCTCGCAAACCAAGGCGATCGACCGCTTCCAGCAACTTTCCCACTTGAGTATCCACAAAAGAGACACAGGCATCATAGGCTAATATGCACTCACGGGCTTCGCGTTCCGTCGTATGGAAATTTGGCCAATCGGGAGTCGAGCTTAGCGCTGCGGATGGAACAAGCCCTCGATAGTCTTCTGGAATCTTCGGCAACGGTGTTTCCTCAATATCGTACCGTTCAAAGTACTGCTTGGGCGCGATGTAGGGAATGTGGGGCCGATAGAATCCTGCCGCGATGAAGAACGGCTTTTCGCGATGGGTTTCTAAAAGGCGAATGGCTTCATCCGCTACTTTGCCGTCCGTTTGCTCCCCATCTGCACCCTCTGCTTTCAAGTAGGCCATGGCATCCGCGATACCAAGCTGCGGGGTGTATACCGTGAGCAAATGCTCCTCGTCCTTGTCACGGCCCCTTGGATTGACCACCTCGTCCCATGACGCGGGGTCGTCCGCTCCTGAGGTTCCAATATCCGCCGGCACCCTTTGATGAAAAATTTTCCCTACTCGCGCAGCGTAATAGCCGTTTTTCCGAAACAGTTGCGGCAGGGTTACCGCATCCGGAATCAGCTCCCGAAAAGACATTCGATTGTTTATCATTCCAGACGTTTGCGGGCGCAACCCAGTCAGCAACGAAGTCCGGCTCGGGCCGCAAGACGGATACTGGCAGTAAGCCCGATCGAATCGGACCCCTTCGCTGGCCAATTTATCGATATGAGGTGACGAAATGTGATCGAATCCGTAACAGCCCAAACGTGTGTTCAAGTCATCAATCGCGATGAACAAGACGTTAGGGCGTGGCGGAATTTCGGCAGTTAAGGAATGGTAACCGACAAGCAACAATATCGTCAATCTTAGGAGCCACCGGGCAGGGCTCCTGGTTTTCTTCGGCGCAATCATAATCATATCTCTTTTCCTCGATGCTTTTGATTCTAGAGTATTTCGTGGCTAAGAGAGCGTCTCGTAAACTCTGCAATATTGCGATAAACTAAAATAGTAGGAGCGGTTTTACACCGCGATAGCCAATGCAACCATGAATGATCGCGGTGTAAAACTGCTCCTACAAAGACTTATTGGGCACTCTCTAAGTCTGTTTTTTTAGATCTCGAATGATTTTTTATAGGTAGGGCAACGACCTCCGTGTATAGACTTGATACATCGATTACAGATGCGCGCAGAGATCGATTACAGTTTTCTGTGCC
>CALDFV010000298.1 GCA_937942145.1 uncultured Opitutaceae bacterium | reverse complement strand
AGCGATTCCCTTCTTCCTTTAAGGCCGCTTAATCACTAACGCGGCAAGACAGCATTCAGGGCTAAATCCCACTCCGCGAATCAAATCCGAACCATTGAATTCCCTACCCGCAAAAAAAGACAGCTGCCGAAGCAGCTGTCTGAAAATTTAGCAAGAGCGCTCAAAGGCACTCGTGGCTCGATTAGATTCTAGTATCTAAGCGTGTAAGACGCCTGTAGATTGCGGCCTTCGGTGAGGTACTCGTCTCTGGTAACGGAAATACGGTCCAGCGCATTGGCAACCGATATCGCCACCTTGTGGCTGCGCTCATCCGTCATCCAGCTGTAGCTGGCGGCGAGTCTCAAGTCCAACAAGTTATCCGCCATGAGATACCAGCGGCGGTCCGCGTTGTTGATCCAGTTACGGTCTTGGGTGCGGTAGCCGTCCTGCCCTTTATAAGACAGGCCAAGGTTCAAACCTTTGAGATTCCCTTCGAGGAAACGGTAGTTCGCAGACAGCGAATACGTCCAGTAAGGGACTTTACGAAAAGCCTGACCCACCAGATACGCGTTTTGGTTGACCTCGTACTCCGTATCACAGGTACCCCACGCGGCACGGAAACTGAGGTTGTCGTTCACCCGACCATTGGCGAAAAGCTCGTAACCGGCAGCAGTGTCGACACCACCCGGGACGACGGTCGAAACCAAGTCGCGGTAGGTATCACGAAAAGCCGTCACTTCGTCTTCACTAAAGATTTGTCCATTGTAATCGACTCCCACATCAGGAACGTTGGGTAGGCCCGTAGAAGGATTGATTGCCTCCTCATCGTAGAGTGGGTTGTTGATCCTGATATTGAACTTTTCGATCGTGTAGTAAGACAACCCTACGTCGACCTTATCGTCGAAGATCGTGGTACGGATACCAATCTCGTCTCCCTTGCCTGACTCATTCGGCAACGGCGCCCGGCTCGCATCTGTGTAGAATCCGCCCTTCGGATTGAAGGAGGTCGCATGACTCGCATAGACCATTGTCCGCGGCGTTATGCTGTAGTTCACCCCGATATTGTGGGTGAGGTCGTCCGCCGTGTTAACCGACTTGGTGTCTTTGCGCAAATCGTACTCGTTTACCCGTGAATCATCGTACCTTGAGCCCAGCATGACGAGCAACTTGTCGTCGAGGAACTTAGCTCGGTGCATAACGAAGAAGCCCTCAACATTGGTGCGGAACAAGATGTTTCGGGTGATGTTGTCGTAGCCCGGAGCGTACGTCTGAGGAGAGTACTCCCTGAAATCGCGGTAGATGTTGAAACGGTCGGCCGACAACCGATCCCTTTCTTCCTGAGGGAGCGTCGGACGGAAGTCGAAACGATCCTTGTCGGTGAAGCTCTTGTCGTAGGTGATCAGAGTCGTGTGCTTGCTCTCACCCACATTCCAATCCATCGTCAAATCGAGATTCAAAGCGCGTCCGCCTTCATTGATCTCGTTATAACGAGGATCCCCTAGGCTATCCCATCTGACGAAGTTCAGATTCTCGTCGACACGAATCGTCGAACCTGCATTGGCGGAGTTGTTGTAAGGCTGATCTTGGGTCTGATTTCCGTATGCGACACGCAGGTTGATTGCGTCGCTGAAACTGTGAGTCCACTTAACGCTGTATGCTTCGATGTGACGCTCGCCCCACCAGTACTTGCCCCTAGGATTGATATAACCGTATTCTTCTACGAAGTCGGTCGCAAACAAGCCGACGTATTTGCTCGAGCCGAGCTCGATGCCGTCATAGGTCCCTGCCGCATTCGTTCGCATGACAGGGATTCCCCGACCGCGGTTGTTACGGCGCATCATGTACTCGAAATCGAGAGTGAGCTCATCCTTCTCCGTGAGCTTGTGCTTGAGGATGGCTCCGATGTTACGCGTTCGCTCATAGGAATACTCCAGATCGAAATCCCGCTCGAAGTAATTTCCCCCTACAAGAAGGGCTGTCTTATCACCCACCGCTATGTTTTGCTCGAGGTGAATACGGTAGGTATTGTTTTGACCATACTGCAGGGTCATTTCGCCGCCGTTTTTACCGTAGATCGGGCTTTTCGGAATGTAGTTTACCAAACCGCCCGGCTCGCCGCGTCCGTAGATCGCTGCGTAAGGGCCTTTGATAACTTCTACGCGATCAATGAAGGTTTTATCGATCGCTCCGTTACGGTAGAAACCATCACGCAACGCGTACCACTGAGCAAAGCCGCGAGTCGTGTTTCCTCCGCCCGCTCCTGAGTGGGCTTCCGATGCGCCGACATTGGAAAATTCGGTAATGGCTTCGGATGGATCCGTGAAATGGAAATCGTCCAGGTAATCCATCGTCAACACGTCGAGAGAGAACGGAAGTTCTCTTACAACGGCCGCGATTCTGGTTCCCGTAGAAGATTGATTGATCGAGTAGAGGCTGTCTCCCGCGTCGGTGTTAACCTCGAACGGGCTGAGTTGAATAACGTTCTCGTCCGATCCTTGAGCAAACAGTTGCGGACTGACCGCAACCGACAAGGTTAGAAATCCAGCACAAACGCCGCCAAATTTTCGCTTAAGAGATAAGGTAGTCATAGTAGTAGTCTAGGGTTGTGGTTGAATGATCCCAACACGTGTTGGTGCATATCATTACCTTTTAATTAGCTGCACTAAAATGCCATTGTCCAGATTATTCTTAGGGTCCGTTCCGAATCATTCGATCAGCGCTTGTTACCATGGGGGCTCTGACCCTCCCCTCAATTAAAAGAGCGGTTGCAAAGGGCTTCCAGGAAGTACGATTTCAAAGAAAGCAAAACTCGCCCCGCATACCCCTAGTGAAAATCCAATTGCCACAAGATTACTAGTTAGATAACATACTCTTCCAGATGTACTTAGAGATTGTCCAATAAGGATCAAACCCGGGTACGGGGTTACACTACGTCGATCCATTGAAGACTCTCTGGGCCAAATGGATAAGCAGGTCTCTGGGTTCCGAAGAAATAGGCGGGAAGCCGGAGCGAATCAGGCTTTCGCGAAAATTGGATCCAGAAGAAGCCTGCGAACAGACCGGCGTTCAGTCTTCTTTATTTTTCGGGGAAAAGACGAGCGGCAGAGACGCCTTCACCACCACCGGTTTCCCTTTGACGGTGGGGGGAAAGAATTCCCAATCCCACAAAGCATTCTGAGCAGCCAGGAGGATCCGCTCGTCTAAATCCGTTTCCGTCGACTTCAAAAGCGGTATATGAACACCGCCATCCGTATTGATGTAGAACTCGAAAACCGCCTCTTTGGGATTATCGCCGAGTATTTCAGAGGGTATGTTGGGAATCACCGACTTTATCGGCGCGGGCATCCCGTCTAGCTCAGAAGGGGTCGCCAGCCTAATCGCCTCCGAGCCATAGGTCTCTCCAGGGCCAAAGACGTGTTCCGACATGTCGTAAGGTCCCGCAGTCATTCGCGCTGTGCTCTTGGCGGTGAATTCGATAATCAATTGAAAAGCCTCGCCACGAGGTTCGTTCAAAGATCGGGCCCCTTCGAAATCCCATGTCTCGATCACCTCCGCGATCGAGTTCGCAAATTCCCTATGAGTTGCTTCGGTTGCCAGCCAATCGATGAGGGAACCCTCATCTGAAATCACGATGACAAGCTGGACCCTGCCCCGTGTGATCCCTAATTTAATCAGGGAATCTGGGAAAACAGGCAATCGAGTCATTTTGATTTTCGGCTTCCATTCTTTCTCCGTGCGCGGCGCTCCCTCGGTCGCAATCCAACCCAGCGACCCAATCATCAGAGCCCCCAACAAAATCGAACTCGCAATCCTTTTCATAGCAACCATCGAACACATCCTCAAAAAAAATACCCTTTATCAAATTCCCCACGACGAACAACACTTATAACTCAATTTCACGGTAACGGGTCATTTTCATCAACGAAAGGGCAATTGATGCCTGGACCACATTCCCCTGTTGAAGCCGTTACCGCTTCTTAAAGCCGAATCGTAACCCCAGCTTCGCGGCCTCTTCATGCAGCTCCGCATCGGTCCACATCGTCTCGCGGTCCGCTGTGGCTCGTCGAGTCTCAGCGATCAATTCCGCATCCACCGGAGCACCCCAATTCCGACGGTTCCAGCGATAGCCGATGTAGTTAATGACATCCGCCATTTGCTGATCAGTAAACGTCTCCCCGAAGGGGATCATGACCCCTTCGCCGTACTCTCGCCCGCGAACCGGCCCTGTCATTCCCTTCATCAATATCCGTGCCGCAAGCGGTGCCTGCTCGCTCCCCTGGGTAAACAACGGCGACTCAGCGACGGGTGGAGCCAGTAGCTTGTCTCCTTCGTAGACCCCCAGACCGCGATCTCCATGGCAGGCGACACAGATCGATTTATAGATCTTTTCGCCTCGTTTGGAGGAATCCCCTAGCGCCGCCATTTCGATCTTTTCCGCCTCCATTGCCCGGAGCCCTTCGAAAATGGGGTGTTCCGGATGCTCTTTTAGGATGGAGGCCTGCAACGTTCGATTCGCAGGTGTATCCACTTTCCCCAGAGAATTGTAAATCTGGATCAGCAATTGGGAGTCGATGTTCGTTTCATCAAGCATCGCCACGGTCTCTTTGGCGATCAGGCTCTTCCTGTCTTTGAGCCAGGGCTCAGAAAGTCGAACCCCCGTCATTTTCACACGATTGGAAACAGAACTCAGTGCCGCCCTGACGTCCCCTGGCTCCAAGAGGCCCAGCCCTTTCAACGTCCACAGAGCATTGATTCTAGCATTGTCCGACTTGCCCAAGCTAGCCATCCGTTTGAGGGAAGCGCTAACCGACTTATCCCCTCGAAGCACAATGAGCATCTGCGCCTGATCCCTCCACCAGCCATTGGGATGGTCCAGGTAAGCCACCAGTTCCTCGCTCGACTGATCGAGCATTCGCGGTTGCTCGTACGGCTTGCCATCGTCGGGCACCAGCCGGTAAATCCGTCCATGCCGCGTTACGTCGAGCATGCCCCAATCCCGAATACGATGATATCGCTTCACCCAGGGATGATTTCCTTCCGTTGGGAACCAGTTTTTCTCCTGGATGATTCCACGATACATGTCCGAGAAATACAGAGTCCCATCCGGTCCCGACTCACTCCAGACTGGTCTAAAATAAGTATCCGTAGAACGGATAAATTCCGAACCCGGGGTCGCATTGTGGGCGATTCCCTTTCCTGTGGACCAGTCAAATCTCGTTCCCCTAATAAAGCGGCCCACCGGTTCGCAGGTTGTCATTAATCCTTCATAAGGGCCCATAATGCCCGAACGAATCAAAGTTTGTCCACAGGTGGCCGAGAAGTTGATCAGGACTCGCCGGTTGTCGCTATCGTAGCCTCCCGACGATTGATCCTCGGTCTCGCAGAGGGAATAGGGCATTTGATAATCCGGCCCATGCTCGTCGATTTTCACAATCGGATAGCCCGCAGGAAATTGAAAGGAGTGAGCCGGGTTGGCGCCTCCCGCCCAGGAGCAGTAAATACGTCCGTCATCATCTCGAGCCATTCCCCACTGAGAAATCCTGGGCTCCGAATGCCGGGAAGCGACTAGCTTTCCGTTATCGTACCGGAAGCGGGAGTAATTGGAGTCAATGTGGTTGTCGAGGTTCCACATGAGTCCGCTGGCCTGGTGCTCAATGTTCCCTTTGTGCGGCCCTCCCTCATAAGCAAGCTCTCGCCGGTCGGCCACGCCATCATTATCATCGTCGAAGTAGGACCAAACCGAATACTCATCGGTGAAATTCACGAGAACGCGATCGTGTAAAGGCAGAACGGTGCGTGGAAGCAGCACATTGTCGACAAAGACCGTTCGCTTGTCCATCACTCCGTCTCCGTCAGTATCCACTAATTTAATAATTCGCGAAACGGGATCCTTCGCTCCCGTCGCGTATTCGTCCTGCATGTACGTTCGCCACTCGCAAACGTAAATCGCTCCATTTCCATCAAAAGCAAAGCTGGCGGGCTCCTCCACCATCGGCTCGCTGGCCACTAGCTCTAGATGAAACCCATCAGGGACTTCTATTGTCTTCATAGATTCCTCCGGGCTCAAGGCAGGAATGCGGTCCACAGCGCTGAGGTCGCCCGAACTAGAAAGGATAATCGAAGCGAGGAGGGTAAGGCTAAAAAACGGGTTCATTC
>CALDFV010000297.1 GCA_937942145.1 uncultured Opitutaceae bacterium | reverse complement strand
ACGCGATTGGATCCGTCTTGGATACCGTGAGCGGTTAGACTGCGTTTGTTGAGGAGAAGTTCGCGCATGAGAACTGGTGTGATCTGCATTCCCAGCGAACCCTCCTTTATGGCGAATTTGCAGCCCGAACGCCATTGGGAGCACCCGTACCCGGTCTTTCCGCGGATGACAGGCGAGGCGCATAGGGGGCAGGGTCCCAGGTTTTTTAGATCGATGGTCTTTTCGGAAGTCGCGGAAATAATTTCGCGAGTGTAGGCTTCCACTTCCCTAATGAACTTGCTGGGATCGTATTCGCCACGCTCCATTTGCTTAAGGCGAAACTCCCAGTCTCCAGTAAGTTCTGGCGACTTCAGCCTATCGTCTTGGACCAGAGCTATCAGCTGTCGCCCATTGGGGGTGCTGAGAAGGTTCTTCCGCTTACGTTCGACGTATCCCCGATTGATAAGGACCTCGATAATCGACGCGCGTGTGGCAGGGGTCCCGACGCCTTTTTCCTTCAAGGCTTCTTTCAACTCTTCGTCATCCACTATCTTTCCAGCGGTTTCCATTAACTGAAGCAGGCTTGCCTCCGTAAATCGTTTTGGAGGGGATGTCTTAAATTTTTCGATACTGGGAGTATGGAGACAGCGTTCGCCTATTTGAAAGTCCGGTAGGGACTGGTCGGAGCTTTCGGCCTTGGTGGACGCCTTTTTCTTTGCAGCCGGCTTTTTGTTTTCAGTCGGGTAGAGAACCTGCCAGCCCGCTTCGACGAGAAGAGTCCCTCTCGCTCGAAAAAGCTCTTTCGCAGCATTCGCTTCTACTGTGGTTACGGCTTTGATACAGGGAGGGTAGAAGGCGGCAATGAGACGGGTGAGTACTGCGTTGTAGAGTTTCTTCTCATCGTCATTGAGTTTCGAAGGAATGTCATTGGTGGGGATGATGGCGTGGTGGTCCGAGACCTTTTTATCGTCTACGATGCGTTTGGTGAATTTGAGATTTTGAAGATCCAACTGTCCGATTTCCTTTTTCCGGAATGGCCGAAATTGCTCTAGTAACGGCGCGATGGTGGGTTTCAGATCGGAGGTCAGGTAGCGGCTATCCGTTCTTGGGTAGGTGATGTGTTTGTTTTCGTAAAGATTCTGGGCGATTCGCAAAGTCTGGTCAGCGGTAAATCCGAAACGCTTGTTGAGGTCGCGTTGCAGCTCGGTCAAATCGTATAGCAAAGGGGGGTTCGAGAGTTCGTCTTTTTTCTCAACTGAATCGATGATTAACTCCTGGCCCTCGACTTTTGATATGATGGTCTCCGCCTCTTTAAGCTCTTTGAGCTTACCCTTGGTATGGCGAAACTTGGCGCCTTGTGCGATTGTATGAATTTCCCAGTAGTCACTTGAGTCGAAGGTTTCGATTTCGCGGTCTCGTCCTACGATCATTGCGAGAATAGGAGTCTGAACGCGACCGATACTGAGAAGCAGGTTTCGCTTGCCGTATTCGACCGTGAAAAAGCGCGTGGAGTTGAGGCCGACGATCCAATCCGCTTCACTACGGCATTTCGCTGCATGATACAGGGGGTCGAATTTGTGACCATCCTCCAGTTTCTCGAAGCCCTTAGCGATGGCCTCTTTAGTGAGCGAACTGATCCAAAGGCGTTTGAACGGCTTCTTTTCGCATTTGGCCCATGTCAGAATATATCGAAAAATGAGCTCTCCTTCACGGCCGGCATCCGTAGCGCAAATGATTTCGTCGGCCTCTTTGAAAAGCCGTACGATTGTATTCAGTTGATCCTGTACCGATTTTTCCGCTCGCGCACGCAGCTGAAAATTCTCGGGGATCATGGGGAGCGAATCGATGCGCCACGACTTCCATTCCGGCTTGTATTCTTCTGGCTCCTGAAGTTCGACTAGGTGTCCAAAGGCCCAGGTTACTGCCCAGTCGCCACCTTCCAAATACCCGTCTCGGCGAGATGTCGCATTGAGGTGCTTGGCAATGTCGCGAGCGACGGAAGGTTTCTCGGCTAGGACGACCTTCATCAATGAACTTTAATAGTATTTGCCCAAGGATTGAGCGGGCAGACATTGATACACATGGAAACCAGCATGAATTTTTATGAGCTAGACCGGTTATTTGAGATCGGTTAGCGCTTCTATTCCCGCTTCGTTCTTGAACTCGATCGCGTGGTCCAGGGCAGTCTTTCCCGTTTTCGATACTATGCTCGGATCGACTCCTTTACTGAGGAGCAATTCGATGAGCTCTTTGCTGCCGCTGACGGACGCTTCGTGCAGGGGAGTGCCTCCGGCGTTACTGAGTATAGAAATATCAGCTCCGTTTTCGAGCAGTAAGGTTACTAGATCGATCTTGTTTTTTGCCGCTGCCAAGTGAAGGGGGGTCCAGCCATTTCCGTCTTTCAAACTTAGATCCGCCCCCGCAGCGATAACCGCTAGACAGGACGCTGCGTCACTTCGGCTCACAGCGATGTGCAAAGCGGTTTGTTTACTCTTCGTGGTGACGTTTGGGTCGGCTCCCTGTTTTATGAGACTCGATACGATGTCACCTTTCTTGCGAAGTATGGCTTGGTGGAGGGGAGTATAGCTGCCTCGGCCGGGCCGATTTATGATTTCAGGATCGTTTGCTATATGCCGCTGAAGGTCCTCAAGGTCGCCAAGCGCGATGGCCTGCTCGATGGATTGGTACTTAACGATCGGAAGAATCTCGGACTCGATGCCTTTTTCTGGGATAGATAACCCAGCGGCCCAAGCGATGCCGTTGAGTACCAGCTTACGGACGCTCTCGTTGCTCCAGTTGTAGTGGAAGTGTCCCCCCGTGAATCCGAATCCGCGTCGCTCATTCGAGTCCACTTTAGCCCATGCGAGAGACTGGGGCCGTTTCTTCTTGAGCGCGTCTCGAACCGCTGGATTTCCGGTGCGGGGACCGTCTTTTCCTAGCGAAGATTCTGGCGGGACGGTCTCGAGTAGGGAAGAGATTTGGCCACGATTGTTTTGAAACCGCATGTGGTAGTACCATTCGTCTTCGAGATTAAAAGGCTCTACTCCTTGGGTGATCTCGTGGGTATGGATTTCCGAGTCTTCGAGAGTCCAGACAGGATTAACAGACCAATCGACCTCAAAATAACCTCCGATGGCGTCGGTCAAAAACTCGTTGAGCGGCTCGTTTCCCGGTTCGAGAGCGTAGTGGAGAATAACGATGCCTGACCCGTTTTGGTAGGCCTCTTGCAATATTCCGTCTTTGCCCAGAGCAACGTGCAGTTCGTTCCCGTCCGAGTAGATGACAATTGTATCCGCATTTTTGATAAGGCTATCATCGGCTGGCCATCCCAGGCTTATGTGCGTTTGAACGTTGAGACTGCTTTCATCCAGGCATTTGGCGAGAAGCTCACATCCCGCAGGGAATTCGTGCTTATTCCATCCGTGGCTGGGTTCGCCAGCGATAAAAAGGATCTGCTTCGGGCCGTTCTCAGCAGCGAAGCCTGACTGGCCGCGCAAGGCGGTTAATAGCAAGAGTGGGATAATGTAAATGAGGGGAGCCTTCATGTTGGAAGGCTATCATTTACTCTGTCCGCGCGACCTAGGGCAAGTTTGGATTGGAATTAGAATCCGGAGTCTAATGGGATTCCAGCTTCAGTGAGGAACTGCGTTTTGCTACTGGTTGCTCCGCCTTGGGGGCGTTGTCCCGCGTTTTTCGGGTTGGTTTGTTAGAAGTAGTAGTGACATTGCCCGCGCTCGAATAGGCAGCGTTGACTCCTGACTCCTTCGCTTGTGAAACGAGAGGGCCTCTAAGCTCTGTTGAGTCAAAGTCCTGGTACGGTGTAGCCCGAATGGAAAGACCGAGAGAATTCGGGTCTTCCCGCATGGCGAGCCGTTCTTCTCGCAATTCCGTTGTGTCTCCACGAGGATCGCCCAACGAGGGTCGCGCTTGCGGTGTTGACTGAAGAAAAGGAGGGATTTCACGATTGAACGATGGTTCTGATTCCGAATCCAAAGGAATGAGCTTTCGTGAACGAGAGAATGAGATTGCGATGATCAAGCATGCCGCGATTCCTCCTCCGAGAATATAGAGGGTGGTCGCTTTGTTGGATTCCAGAAAATCGTGGAGCTTATTCGCAACGTTCGTGTTCTTAGGGTTATTTGAAAGGGTAAAGGTTTCTTTAGGCGTGTTCTCGATCGCTTTGAAGTCGTTAAACTCAGAGGCCCTTTTGGCTTTTGCTCCCGTGCTAGAGTAGGCTGTCGACGCTTTTGGCGTTTCGTCTTTGGCCGGTTGCTTAACTTCGATTATGGATTCTTGGGGGAAGCCGGAGAAGGCCGCCACTCGTCCGTTGAGAACCTCGACTTTCCTTCCATCGCTGAAGTTGTGCAGCTCCTTGGGGCCCGCGGCTAGAGTGGAGATTGGCGCTCCGAGCTCTTTGAAGAGTTCACCCTTTGGCATCCCTAGCCATATTTCGGCCTGCAAATTGAAACTGACAAAAGGATAAACTATACCGAACAGGGCGATTCGTGCGACCCAAGTTCGAAGATTCGTTGAAGATTTCTTCACTTATAGGGTATCGGATGGGACCCTAGGCCCTTAAGCAACCGATCTGATGTGGGCTTTTATAATTCTTAAGTCCTTTTGATACAGTATTTTAAGGAGATTTATTTCATTGTAAAGAATGCGACTAAATCTATCGCAAGAAGAGGATTCCTCATTGAAAATCGAATAATTCGAAGCATCATGCTTCCTCGTGTTGAGGAAGCTTCCTGAATTTGTCGTCGTTTGCTGTGCTCTGCTTTGCGCCAGCTGTGAGACCACGACTCCGCTGACGCCGGAAGAAAAAGCCCGCTTGGCCCAAGAGGAAGCGGAGATGAAAGAGCGATACCTTAAGCGGATCCAGTCAGTGGAAGCGTCCTGCTATGAAGTGCTCGGTGCCCTAGGCCCAACGGTGGTCGAATATAACGAAAACGAGGCTACCGGGTATTCAGGAGCGATCTTTGCGACTGGACGATTTTATCCGATCGATTTGGAGGAAGCAGTCGCGAAGCAGGGAATGGGCGATTTTGTGACCGTGCGGTACATCGTTGAGGGCTCGCCCGCCGATGCGGGAGGGCTTTTGCTAGGCGACCGGCTGCTTCGGCTAAATGGAGTTAAGGTGCCGAAAGGGGAAAGGGCGTCGACTTTCGTTGTGGAAAAGATGGGGAAGCTCTGGCTTGTCGATGAGTCGAATTTACTGGTTATCGATCGTAACGGAGAAGAGATTACGCTCGAGATCGAAGCCAATCGATCGGTTTCGTACAGTGTGATTGTGACGCCCTTCATCCGGGAATCAGTTTATGCGGAAGGCAAAGCGATCTACTTCCCGCTCGAGAGCATGGAAGGTCTGGAGGAGGAAGAGCTGGATTACATTTGCGCTTATGCACTGGTTCAAAACGTGATGAAGCACGCCCGAATGAAGGGTCAGAATGAGTTTATCGGCAGTGTTCTAGATCTAGCGGCAGCGGTCTCAGGTGTAAACACAGGGGGCATCTTCGGGAGCATGGGCCGCAACGCTCACAAGGCTGGATTTCAAATTGAGTCGGATATACTTGCCCTTTACGCGTTGGCAAACGCGGGGGTAGACATCAGTGGCTATCCGGACTTCTGGGAAGAGAAGCTGTTGAAGGAAAAGAAGGTGATGGATCGAGTTACCAGGGAACGGATAGAGGCGATGCGGCAAGTAGTCGCCGAAATCGAGGAGAAGCGACTAAGGAGTGAGCCGATTTACCCAACTGAGTACTTGGCAGGGGAATGGGAAAGAATAGACCCGCTCGAGTTATCGGAGCTCATCGAGACTCGCGGTGAAGCGATAGAAACTCCGGTCAACTGAAGCCGAGAGTTTGGCCAGCGCTTGGAATGGGTCAGAAAGTGAATTTTTACCGAGCAAACTGTAACCTAAATCAATGTCCTGGTGTATAGCAGCTCGGAGGGAATTATTGATTATGAACAAACTGATTTTTATTTTTACCGCAGCGGCAATGGGATTCACGTGCTTTGGGGCTCCGCTGGACAAGAAAAACGTGGCAGGTGATGCCCAATGGTTGGCCCACTTGGATTTTGAGAATCTCAAGGACACTAAAATGGGCGCGTTTCTTTTGGCCAGGCTGCGCGAGGAAATCGCCAAAAACAACGATTCGCCGATCTCGATCGACGTTGGTCTCGTCGCAGAGGAACTACATTCGCTAACGGCCTATGGCTCAAGTATTTCCGAAGATCCGCAAAAAAATAGCGTATTGATCGTGAAAACGGGTGATCGAGCCCGGTCCATCATTGATGGCTACCTCGCTACTTTGGAAATGGAGACGGATGGCAAGTCGGGGGTAAAACGTCTCGATGACAAAGCTCACGACACGTACTTGGTCGGAAACGAGGTGTACGCTACGTTTCTAGAAGATGATGTGTGGGTTTCGAGCAAGTCGTACGAACAGATTGAAAAGGTGCAACGAGTCATTGAGGGAGGAATCAAGAATATTGAAGACAGCGACTCAAGGCTGATGCGGGCCGACGAGCCGGGATTCTTCTTCTTGGCGACCGTTGAGGGATTCGACGCAATCGCGGATATGCCGGCCCAGGCCCGATTACTGCAGAAAGCCCAAGGAGGGCGGCTTGCTTTGGGAGAGCAAGGAGACATGTTTAAAACCAAAATTACCCTCTCAACCCCAGATGCGGAAACATCCAGCCAGTTGTCTCGAATCGTTCAAGGCATGGTGGCGTTGGCTTCATTTGCCGAAGTGGGTGATGAACAATTGAATACCCTCATGGATAATTTTGTTGTTGAAGAGGAGGAAAGCCTTGTGTCGATAGGACTTGAGTATCCTGTAGAAAGTCTTATCAATATTATGACAACGCTTGCGGATGAAGGCAGGAAGGCGATGAACGAAGACAACGAAGAAGGTTAAGGATTTTCACGTGTATCTAGAAAGCGTAGCAATGCCAAATACGATGCAAGCGTTAAGAGATGACTCTTGCGACTCGGATGACTCTGTGAACGAGAAGACGTCGTTTACCCTCCTCGTTCAGCAACATCAGACCAAACTCTACAATTTCATTTACCGTTACACGAGAAACCGTCAGGATGCGGAAGACTTGACACAGGACACGTTTGTCAAGGCTTTCAAAAACTTCCATCGATACGATAGCAAGTATCCGTTTGCTTCCTGGCTATACACCATTGGCCGCAGAACGGTTTACAACCACTACCGCAGCGCGCGGTGAACCGAGCCCATGGAGTTTGATATTGCCGATGAAAGCGAGCGTCCCGATGGAGCGTTGGAGAGGCAGGACAGTCGGAATTCGGTATGGGAATCAGCGAAGAAGTTGAAGAAGGAGTTCAGAGAAGTTCTCGTATTAAAATACATTGAAGATCTTTCGATTCTGGAAATCGCGAACGTTCTCGGGAAAACGCAGTCCAATATAAAGATACTCCTTTTTCGGG
Source organism: uncultured Opitutaceae bacterium (assembly GCA_937942145.1). Lineage (GTDB taxonomy): Bacteria > Verrucomicrobiota > Verrucomicrobiia > Opitutales > Opitutaceae > Pelagisphaera. The sequence goes on along the minus strand of CALDFV010000297.1, from coordinate 1,267 downwards.
CACGCAACCAACTAGAGAAGGTCCATAAAAATTGAGGATAAAGTCATGAAAAAACAAATACTACTTTTCCTAGTTCGTTGGTATGAGACCATTGACAAGCCATTGCCGAGTTGGCTGGAGCGAACTTGCGACAAGGATATTTCATTGGGTCTGGAGCTGGATGAGGAACGCGAGTTCACACGTGAATTGGAGCAGAAGCCTAATTGGAATCCGGTTAAGCCAAACCCATTTTTAACAGAGCGGATAATCGCTAGCCTCGATGATAGTGAATCTACCGTCGTCTCGAAGATCGCCTGGAAGGAAATTTCAATCGGCATCGCTGCTTGTGTCGCAATCGCCTTGGCCTACCAGTGGGTAGGGATTCAATCCGAGCCCGGCAACGATTATATCGCGAACAATGACGTTGTAGAAAGTCCGATAGATTCGGATACAATGGAGGTCCTGCCAGAGGTCATTACTCGATTGGCTGACAAGAGTGATTGGAAAAACCCGCTGGATCAGGAAATAGAATACGTTTTGGGGGATGCGAAAGGGGCTCTCGACTTTCTCGCAGACAGTTTCGTCCCATCGAGTTTTCTAAACTCGGAACACGAAGGCTAGGGTTCCAAGGACTTGTCGGACCGCATTGGTGGAGTGTTTGGGTTGTATCTTAGGCTCTGCGGCGTGCCGGGCCGTCACGCTCTACCTTTGGAAACTGTTTATCACTTCTTCTAGCTTGGCGACATTGCTCCCGCCGCCCATCGCGAAGTCGGGCTTGCCGCCGCCTTTTCCGTCCAGTTTGATAGTAAGCTCCCTAACGATGTCTCCGGCTTTGTGGCCTGCGCCAATGGCACCTTTGCTACAGAAAACGACGACGCTGGCTTTGCCTTTCACTTTGGCTCCGAGTGCCACGATGCCTTCACCTAGCTTGCCGAGGACGTTGGCTCCCAATTGACGAAGAGCGTTGGGGTCGGCAGCTTGAACCTTGGCTTTCACGATTTTTAGACCATCCGATTCCGTCGCGGTTTTGACGAGGTCGTCGGCTAGGCTACCACTCGCTTTTTGCTGGAATTTCTTGAGCTGCTTTTCGAGCTCGGAATTTCGGGCAAGGAGAGAGTCGATCTTTTTGAGCAGATCCGCGGGTGCAGTGGAAAGGCTCTGAGAAGCGGTAGCGATTAATTGTTCAATTTCGTTTATGTGGGAATATAGACTATTGCCAACGATTGCTTCGATTCGGCGCGTACCCGCCGCGATAGCGGATTCACTGGAAATTTTAATCAAGCCGATT
>CALDFV010000296.1 GCA_937942145.1 uncultured Opitutaceae bacterium | reverse complement strand
CCAAGCGATTGCAATGCAAAAGAGGGCGATCGACAAGGAAAAGGCAGAGCTGCAGGAAGAGCTTGAAATCGCAGAGGGCTTTCGAATTTCAAACGCAGAGCTTGAAGAAATGTCCGGCCGTGCCGAATCAGCAGAGGAGCGCCTGAAAGCATTGCAGGCTATCAGACAAGCCGCCATTGACCGGAAAAAGGCTCTCGACGAGATGGAGCAACGGGAGAAGGACGCTCTCGCTGAAATTGCCCGCCTGGAAAAAGAGCTGGCAGCATTAGAGGCCGAGAGTGGATCGATTGCGAGCGACTTAGAGTAGGGAATTGCCTGCTGTTTCAAATTTTGACCGATGACAATGAAGCGCTTCCAGAACCAATTTTACTTCAGGATCGGAGCGATTCTCGCCATCGCGTTGCTAAGCGGGTGCAACACAACCTACGAAATGGAAGTGGATGCGATTACAAACCCCGCGGTGAACGATGCGGAATCCTATGTGATCGTACCGCGTGACCCAGAAACGGACATCAACGATCTGCGTTACAAAGAGACCGTAGCCTATATTAAGACTGCACTGTCCGGAAAGGGCATGTACGAAGCGCTAAGCGCGCAGGACGCCGACATGGTTGTCGAAGTAGACTACGGGATGGAGCCGCCAAGAAGGGAGTTCAAAGTCGTGGAGGAACCCGTTTTTGCAACCATTCAGCAACCTGATAGAATCCAAACCGTTTCTCAAAGAGACCCTAAAACTGGCCGTGTGATCACCTACACGGTTCGGGTTCCAGGTGCTCGGTCGCGGGAGTTGATTGGCTATCAGGAAAGGTTGGTTTCCGTCATCGTGAACGAAAAATACATGGAACTGACGGCCAAGGAAAATCTCCTCGAACAGAGCGGTGACATTCCCGCACAGGAAATTTGGAGCGTGCGAGTGAAAAACTACGATGAGAATGATGATCTCAGAGAGTATCTTCCCATAATGGCAGCATCAGTAGCGGACTATGTAGGTGAAGACACAGGAACCAATCACAGTGTTCGTTTGAAAGAAAAAGACGAAGTGGTTCAGTTCATAAAGCGCGGCATCAACAAGAAGCCCGAAGCCGATGCCTTCCCATCCGAAGGATAAGGTTTAAAGCTTTTACTTGCGGGTCTGCTGGAAGCCAAACCCTAGCATTAGTCCGCCGGACCTTTACCTGAAAAGTATCTCCAACAAAGCCTAACAATTGAAGTTAGCTTAGAGGGGCTATTTCCAAGAGATACGCTCTTTTGAGCGATTTCGAAAGCTAGATCGTACTGTTTGAAAAGCGTCTGGTAGGCAAACCACACGCTGTGTTTCGGATCATAGATATTAGTTGATTCTGAAGTGAGCCCGTTGAGTTCAATTATCCTAATGTTCTGGCCGTTCATCAAATCTTCTTCCGAGGGAACTCTAACATCATAGCGCCCAAAGTAAAAGCCATCCACCCCACGACTCATATCATCAATGGAACGTTCTAGAACTGGAGTGATGAATTTCGCGCCATCCAGAAAAAGAGCGCCCCTGCAATGCGTACCTAATTCAGTCAATGGGAACACGTCTCCTTTTGGAAGAACGTGATCGAGGCTCTTTTGGTGAGCTTCCAAATAGAATCGGGCCATGCAGACCGCCCTTTCGTCTCGCAATATTAATTCTTCAAGGGTGGAGCTTCCATCACCTGTAATAGCAACAAATCGTTTGTCCGTCACGGAGTACACGTGACCTTCTTTTTCCCCGGGATTCTGTAGTAAAATACACCGTATTCCCTGCCCGGAAGGAATTCCTGCAGAATAAGGTCCTCGTCATGAGCCTCGAATACACCTTTAGCTGCCTCCATCGATTTTACGATCGAGACTCCCTCGCCTCGTTGTCCTACGTCGGCCTTTATCGCAAATGGGTAGTCTAGACCGTACGCTGTCTTAAAAGCTTCAATACAAGCTTGTTTCCTATCCAAATCCCAATCTTTGGGAATAATTCTGAATCTTCCGACCGGAGATCCATGCTTCTCCAAATGGGAGAGGATCGCCCCTTTGGATTCGTAGACGAGTCCACTCTCGGGCATGCAAGGGTTGACAGCGGTAAGAAGCGTTACAGACCGATTACATAGCATTTTCCACAAGAGATAAATCACAACTGGTGGATAGAAAAACCATATTGGCCAAAATTCCCACCGAGTCATCCGCTTAAAACGGGAATACAATAAACGCCTGCCTCTCCAGGTTGCCAAAGAGACCCCAATTCTAGCTAGTAGTAATGTGAATATTGCGGAGACAAGCAATCCCAGCAAAGCCCAACCCTCGTTCGCTTCAAAAAAGTCAATAAACTGCCCTCCCAGAACAAATGACAACCCGACAATTGCCGGCGTCCATACAGCCGAAGCCACAAACAGTCCAAACCCAAACTTCAAGGGGTTTGCTCACAATACTCCAGCGGCAAAATAAGTTGGTACACGACTCCCCGGTACAAACCTCGTGGATACGACCAAGGCAATTCCCTTTTCGTCAATCCACCGGGCACAACGCTCAACTCGTTCCTTCTTCAACACGGATCGAATCACCGGCAAATCGAGTGCCGGCTTACCCAGAAAACGACCCATAAAATAAATCGCGAAGTCACCGACGAAAATACCCAGCAAGCAGCCCAAAATTGCCAGTTCCAGAGATATCGCTCCCCTTGATGCCAATAGCCCGCCGCCGATACACGCCAAGTCCTCGCTGGCAAACGTCGCAATCCCCAATAGCGTCGCCATCACCCAACCATTGCGTCTCGTAAACTTATCGAAAGAAGCGCTGTTAAGCGGAAAGTCATCCCTGGTTTGAGCGGCACCCAATTCTACCTCTGAAACGAAACGGGCCACCCTTTCGGAAACGTCAGTGGATCGATTAACAATCAAAAGGTGACCCTCCTCCTCAAAATAGGTCGCTTGAGCCTGAGGCAACAGTCTCTCGTGCGCTTTCGCCGTCTCAATGGATACCAGTCCATCTTCAACCCCGTGGATGAGAAGCGCGGGCTCGGACCATTGTTCCAACGCGCGTCATAAAGGTCTTTGGTCGGTATCATAAAAGTTTCGGGCATATCGCTTATTGAGCCGCATTCTATCTAGCCATCCAAAGTGGGGCACGAGCCAATCAATCGACCAAATACAGAAAAGTTGGGCCGCATGGAGCGTATGGTTAAGTGTATAGTCCCCCAAGAGCTTATACTCCTGCAGACCAATCGATGAAACCAGAACGAGTGACCGCGCTTTATGAGGATAGCGAACACTGTACTCTAACGCCACGCCTCCCCCCATCCCATATCCGATAATATGGCATTGCTCAATTTCCAGAACGTTCAGCAATGAAGCTAGGTAATCGGAGTGTGCCGCAATTGAATAGTCATCGACTTCTCTTTCAGATCTTCCGAAACCAGGCAGATCCGGAACGACGACTCTAAATCGGTCTTGAAGCAATAGGACAACTTCATCGAACACTTCAGAAGCCATCGGACTCCCATGAAGCAGCACCAAGACCGGCTGCTCGTCTCTTCCCTCGACTGCTGTATCCAAATATCGTACTCGAGCACGATCACTATCAGATTTTGACGTGCCCAGAATCGCGGTTTCCTGATTCTCTCTAGGAGGGATATCCAAGGGGATCCACTCTTTCCAAATTCCGGAGATAACAAGGAGTCCAAGATAGGCAACTAGAAGGCGCTTCTTCGCTTTCACAATGTCCCGTCTCTTCTTTCGATCGAGCATACCTGATTCGGCGTAAAACGATCTTTGTCTAAGAGATCCTCGTAGTAGCTGAAGCTCACACGACTCGGATCAACCTCAATAACTGAAATGCTATGAGTCTCCGCATCCTCACGCGACATTAGCGGATTGAACGCTCTATCTTCATGGTTCAAGTCCCTGTGAAACGAGAGCGAATTTTCCCTGCTCCGCTCACAACCTCTTTCGCCGCATATCTCCATGTAGCGCTTTCTTCTATATGCTTCGACCTCATCAGCTCGAAATGAAGAAGTGGTAATCATCGAAATCCCTGCGTCATGTTCTTCCAATCCCGATCCATTCCAGACGAAAAGCCTGCATCCCCCTAGGGAAGTCAGCATTCCTAAATAGAAGGGTCGGAATTGCGACAAGTCCATTTCCTCAAGAATCCCAACTGCACGTATCCAGCTATTTTGCTTTGTCATGATCATCGGCAACTCCCCTCGACTTCTAAACTGACTAGGGGAGATATCACTCGAAGTAGCCGCATAATGGTTCAACAAAAAAGCCGTTAACCCAAACTGATTGACCGCAATCCAACTGCCACCCCCTAGTCCATCGTGTGGAGCTATGAGTTCAATGCCATCATGCCTTTGAACTTTGGGAAATTCCGCTCTTGGACGAGATCGTTGCTCATCACGATTGAAATACAATCTGTAATTCCGATCGTGAACGATCCAGCTTACAGTACACATCAGCAATCCGCCGTCTGCATGTATTTTAAAGTAGAGGGAGCAATGCCAAACGTATCCGGAGGACTAATACCCTGCATTCGGCTGGCAATCGCAATGAGTGCGTAGTGGTGCACGGTATGCGAGGCTAAAAACTGCAACTCCCGACCCACACTGGATACTGAGTGGACCTCATCTTCAGTTGTATTAGCGCTAACGATCACTTTGACAGTTTGACTGGGATCTATCACGGAATTCATCAATCCCTCTAATATGGATTTCGCTTTCTCGATACCCGATACTCGGTCTGTTTCCACTAAAGTCTCTCGCACTCTGGCATCGTAGTTAACCACTCCAGAATCGATACCAGCGAGAAACGAGGAATAATGGTCCAAAACGTGCCTCATATGAGAACCAATACTTGAGCCAAATGTCCGCTGGTCATTTACTACATATGAACTGGCCGAGTGCCGCTCCAATAAAATGATTCCCTGCTTTAGAAAATCACAGTTATCGCGAATCAAGGATATCATAATCGACTAGATGCCAACTTCGTACCGTTATTGGCCGATTTTTTCGAGGAACCCAATCTTTTTTTGCACCGAAGGCTACTTTCACAGGCTCGAATAATGCAATAGTTACCTAGATTCGACATACCAACGCCTCTCTAACGATAAAGGGAGCCAATCGCATGCGCACTGCTAAATGACTGAGCACCGCCGAGCGCTCCCAAATGACTCTGCCGGAGCAAACTATGCCAATTTATATAGGAATTCTTACCCCTCGCCGCAGAAACGCAGGGGTGTCAAGGTCCTGCCCTTCAAATACGAATCCGTCCGTGTCTTCAAATTCCCCTCGAGGATCGCCTTCATTGAAAGAGAACTCGTCTTGCTCCACCTTTACCTTCTTGGCGTGGATTTCCCTAATTTTCCTGTTTTTGGGCAAAGCCAGCTCGGCTGGATCCGCCTCGAGTACGGGCGGTCTGGGCTTTTTTCGCCCTCTGAAGATCGAAATATCACTGATATCGCTCGTCCCAATAACGCAGATCTCAACCTTGTCCCCAAGTGATTCGTCAATCACAGCTCCCATGACGACATTCGCGTCTTTTCCAAAAGACTCAGTCACCCTGTCCATGATTAGCTGCGTTTCACCGATGCTAAATCCAGCTCCTCCTACCAAATTAACGAGGAGCTGATCTGCCTTCTTTGAAAACTCAGGAGTGTGAAGAAGGGGGCAGAGCTTTAGGTTTTCAAGGGCTTCTTCCGCAGCATTTTCACCCGAACCTTCACCGAGCCCGAAAAGCGTTTTTCCTGCGCGATGGGAAAAAACCTGCTGCAACTGGGAGAAGTCCAGGTTAATCAACCCCGTTTTGTTCATCATCGACCAGATCGATTTGATCGCTCTTTCGATCCAAGCATCGGCATGGCTAAAGGCGTCTAGAAGCGACGCTCCCGGCTCACTCTCCTGAATGAGCAGATCGTTTGGCAAAGGTATCACCGCATTCGCCACCTCCCTCAAATGCTCCAGCCCATCCTTGGCCACTTTTGCTCGTCCCGCCCGCTCAATCGTAAACGGCATCGTAACGAATGCGATAACGGTCGTTCCATTTTGGGCAGCCAAGTCAGCGAGCACTGGGGATACGCCCGACCCTGTTCCACCGCCCAAACCTGCAGTGATAAAAAGCAAATCGATGTCTTTTACAATGCCTTCAAGGACTTGCTTGTCCGCTAACGCCGCTTCCCGTCCTATTGACGAATCCCCCCCTGCTCCGAGCCCACGCGTAACCCGCTTTCCAATACAGTATTTATCAAGCACGGGCGACCCAGCCAAGGCTTGTTCATCCGTGTTGATAGCGGTCAGGTGAACCCCATTGGGATTGGAAAGCATCAGTCGATCTACAATATTGGAACCAGCGCCGCCGACTCCAACAACCTTCATTTTTATTCGCTCGGTTTCGTACATCTTAAATCCGTTAGTCTTAGTTAAATAGGCCCTTCAGTTTACCGAGTATTCCCGCAGGTTGCGCTTCCGGGCCCACTTTACTTTGGTATTGCAGCCCATACTTTAGAAGCCCCAGAACAACGCTGTACTGAGATTCCCTCAATTCGCCAGAAGCCATCGTTCCGTTATCTCCAATTCTTGACGGAACACCAAACACGAGTTCCGCGCAATCATCGCTCCGTCTCAGGTTGGCACCGCCTCCACACAAAATCACCCCACCCGAAAGCCTTTCTCGGCGACCGTAGGTACCGAGTTTCTTCTGAATCACCTCAAAAATCTCAGTCATCCGCAACTCGACGATTTTCTCGATGCTCCAAAGCGGAATTGGGCGGTCCCCAATTTCGAAATCGTTGTTGAGCCAGACTTTCTCCGTCTTGTTCTTATGCTCTACCACCGCAGTCCCGTATCGATGCTTTAAACTCTCGGCCTGGCTCAGGCGCATACGAAGCCCAATACTCAAGTCGTTGGAAATATGGTCTCCCCCAATTGGCATACTACCCGCCATTACGCAGTTTCCATCTTGGTAGACGGCGTAGTCTGTCGCCCCCTGCCCAATATCGACCACGAGACAGCCATTCTTTTTTTCTTCATCAGACGCGACTACCGATCCCGCCGCGAGGGCTGATAAAACAACGTCATCCACATGCAAATTGAATCCATTGATGATATGGATCGCGTCTCCAATCTTCCGCGCGTTGCCATGAACTGTCCAATAGCTGGCTTCAAGCCGGTCACCTTCCAGATTCAATGGCTTTTCGACGGACCTATTATCCAGACGATAAGGTCGTCTCAAATGATGAATCACCGCACGGTCTTCAGCCAGGTCTCGACCTTTTGCCATAGTCGACACCTGGTGAATCTCCTCCATGGATACACGACGATCTCGAGATGTTACGTTGACCGAGGCTTCGCTCGGAAATCCCTCGATATCGCTGCCACTTACTGCTAGATAAACTCCATCTATCTTTACTCCAGCTTGCTCCTCCGCCGAGAGAATTGCGGCATGGACACAGTCGCTCGCGTCATGAAAATCTACGATATCCCCTTTCAAAACGCCTTTTGAAGATGACTGTCCGAGGCCGATGATATTCAGGCTACGCCCCTCCACTATTTCTCCGAGCAAAACGGAAATCTTGCTCGTTCCAATTTCAATGCCCGCGATTACTTTAGATTTGTACACGTTCAGAAGCGATTTAAATTTATGTAGTAATTAGTTCGATACTCTAACGAGTCATTGCCACGTGAGTGACTGGAACCTGTGAATTCATCGTCAAGTCCACTTTGGCAATGCTCTTGTAGGAATGACTCTTGTGGTAATCAATTATGTAATCCAGCTCAGCCAATTGGCGCCGGTAGTCCGTTGAAACCGGTTCAAAGATAATTTCTTTGGCAAAATTGCTTTTCACAATCAGCTTCGGAAGCGCTTCTAGCGAAACGACTTTCCAAGATCGGTAAATGTGTGGAGCGATTTCAAAGGCTTCAGACAAAAGCTTGCCCACATGTTCCATACCTGTGATCGCCTCGTACTGACCCTCGTTTCGCTTCAATCGAATTCCGTCCAGAAAAGGCAATAGGCTAATCCGCTTCGAATCGTAGCCGATCCCCTCATAGACAACTCCCGTTCGATCGACGAGAAGCGTAATTCTTCCACGCTCAACGTCCTCCGCAAGCACTTTGGCGATTGGCTCTCTTTCCTGAATAGCAATGTAGAGCGTATCCGGAAGCTGGCGGGCTATCTTGACGGAAGAAACTTGTGCCTGAAACTCCAGTCTCTCCTTCAAACTGCCCAAATCTAAACCAAGCAAATTCGGAGTTTCATCCCCATCTAGGCCAAGATAGTTAAGTACCCATTCGCGGGACAGAGCGTCACTTTCAATCTCGATACTCTTTATTGGAAGCGACTTTCCCGCTCTCGTCAGCGCGGTAGAAACGCCTTCCGTCATGAGAAATAATTTTGCCCCTCCCACTAGGACTATTGCGAGAATCGAATAGAAGGCAAATTTACGGCAACGAGAGAAAATCGCTCTTTTAAGAGCAGTTGAGCTCATGCTCTTCGCCTTAACGTCTTGGTCGATATCTTTCCAAGACCTGGATTTGCTCGCATTTTTCGACGGTTTTCTTCCAGCCATATCAGCAGACTGAATATTTAGAATAAAATCTCAAGAACGCAGGCTCTACTAATTTTTTTAACAGAGCTTTGAAATTTATCCCCGCCGCTGCTGCAGACATGGGGAGAAGACTCGTTTCCTTCATCCCCGGAAGGGTATTCACCTCCAGAACAAATGGGCGATTTGATTGGCTGAGCATCAGGTCGACCCTAGCATAATCCCTACAGCCGCAGGCCTCAAACGTTCGCTCTACGATCTCTTTTATCTCACATTCCAGCTCTGCTGAAAGTGGAGCCGGTACAACAAACTCGGTCAACCCCTTTGTATACTTGCTCGCGTAGTCGTATTGCCCCGATCTGGGTCGAATCTCGACGATTTCGGTCGCTTTCCCATCCAGGACGCCTACCGAAAGCTCTTTCCCTACGATCATCCTTTCCAGCATCCAGTCATCGAACTTGAGATCGGAAAGCAAACTTTCCAGCTCCTCGACCGAATTCGCAAAACCAAGCCCGATGCTGCTTCCTTGCTTCACCGGTTTCAGAACGACTGCCGGCCCCAATTTTTCAATCGCTTCTCCCGGATCCGGGGGCGAATGGCGATGAAAGGCTATTTGGTCTGCCACCGGAATCCCAACATCACTCAGCACTGACTTTGTCTTCACCTTGTCGAAAGTGAGCTGGCTGCTCCGCACATCGCATCCCGCATATTCGATTCCCTCTACCTCCAACAAAGACTGAAAAGCACCATCTTCTCCAAACGTTCCGTGGAGGGTGGAAAACACCACATGTCGCTTCTTATTCAGTTGTACGGGGACAGACTCCTCTGACAGCTCGATTCGCTCCACCTCGAAGAGCGACCCAAACGCTTCAGCAACTGCCAGGCCTGAACCCAATGAAACTTCCCGCTCCGCGGACGTTCCTCCGCAAACCACAGCCACTACTGGCTCGTTTTTCATGACAGCGCATCCTTCCATTCACTGCCGAAAAGCAAAGCCTCGGGTTCGAGGTCTATGGATCTTTGCGATTTTGCGACCCTTCTCACCAATCGCACCAGCTCGATCACATCCTCGCTCGTTGCACCGCCCCGATTTACGATAAAATTTCCGTGAACCGGACTGATTTCAGCGCCTCCGATTGCAGATCCTTTTAGACCGAGCTCATCAATGAGCTGCCCCGCGGAGGCTCCTTCGGGATTTTTGAAAATGCAACCAGCACTCGGTTCCCTTGGCTGGGATTCTTTACGCTTCGACTGGTAGACATCGATCGCCTTGCGCAATTCCACTTCCTTTTGCCCAACGGCACTGGCGACCAAAACAGCATCCAGGGCAATCGCTCCCTCAAGTTCTTGACAATGGCGGTAGCCAACACTCAGCACCTTCACATTTGCTTCGACCAAGGTTCCATCAAGATTGACAAATCGGACGCTCTTAACGACGTCGAACATCCATCCACCCATTGCTCCCGCATTCATTCGTAGGGCACCACCGACACTTCCAGGAATTCCTTCCAAGAACTCAAACCCTTCGAGACCTTCACGACAGGCGATACCGCAAAGTTCCTTAATTCTCATTCCAGCTCCCACTCGGATTTCGCCTTCCGATAGAATCTCAAAACGCCTCCAGTGGGGATGGGAAAGACGAATCACCAATCCTGACACGCCACTATCAGGCACTATGAGGTTGGACCCTCGACCCAGCGGATAAACCGGAATTCCGCTTTCATGGCAAACTCGCAGGGCCGTCACCAATTCGGGTCCAGACGCTGGCTCAAAATACAATTCCGCCGTTCCCCCAAGTCGCAGAGTTGTCTTGTTTCTTAGAGGTTCTTGAGAACGAATTTTGGATCCATAATCAAGCACGCTCGATATTTCTGAATACAGCGCGCCCCAACGCAAGTCTTTCGCAGAGAGATTTTGGACTAATTGGCGTGCCAGAATGTCTGTTTTGCCGGCTCCCAAAAAAACTACGTTCAAGAGATTACTCTCAACGATTTTCGGCTCAAGGGCGCGGAGCAACGCGTCCTCATCAGAGTGGAATTCGCAGTGCTCGAAGCGATTTTTGCAAGCATCGTACAAATCACGCCCACTACCCCCTTCGATTGGATCCTCCGATGCCTCGTACACCTCTAAGAGATGTACATAGTCGAAGCGCGACAACTCGGCAGCCAACCCTCCTTTAAGCGAAAGCGTTCTCGAATAGCGGTGAGGCTGGAAAACGGCAATCGTCTTCCTTGAAAACACTGACGCCAGACCTTCCCTAATCGCAGCTATCTCCACAGGGTGGTGAGCGTAGTCTTCAATAACGTTCAATGTAGGTGAAAAATAGAGACACGACTGACGTCGCTTGATCGGCGTAAAGCGCACCTTCGCCACATCTGGCTTTTTGAGTCCCGCCACTTCCATTGCGGCTAAGGCCATTTGCTGATTGTTCCTGCTGAAGTCGCCCAGTTGATTCGTCGCCACTCGTTCGGAATTTTCGACCTTAGCATACACGACTAGATCCTGTGTCAACTGCTCGCCTACTGAACCGCGTAGAACTTCGTTCAATACAACGTGCCCTGTTGTCCGGAGTCCCAATCGCCTGAAAATGTCTAGGTATTCTGTTTCGGTCGCATATTTTGAATGGTGATCATGATCTGCGTTTAGAATGATTGAAATTTCAGGACTAAATTCCTCGATCGTTCCATCGCTTTCGTCCAGTTCGACGATCATCCATTCTGATTGAGTCCATCTTCCGGGGTCTCTTTTCGAAGCGAAGTGCCCCCCCATCGCATAGCTGGGCTCTTCGCCAATAGACTCGAAAAGATCTATCAATATCCCGGTAGTAGAAGTTTTACCATGGGAACCTGCGACCGCAATTAGCCTCTTTCCTTTGACTACGTCCGCCAGACATAAACCTCGCTGAATCTGTTTCCAGCCGCGACGACTCGATTCCGCCCTCGAAGGGTGTGAATCTCCAATCGCGGATGAATAAACAACCCGCACCTCACTATCTTTGACATCAGAGGCTGACAGGATAGGAATTTGATATCGCTCCAGAGCTTCCTTGGCCTCCGAGGTCATCCGGTCATCCTCGCCGCTGACATTCGCGCCCGCTTGTTTAAGGCAAAGGGACAAAGGCAGCATTCCAGCTCCTGAAACCCCAATCAGGTGAATTCTCCCAATTTCCGAAAAACGTTTTACTGGCATTAGGTTGCTTCAAGGGCCTCCTTCTGCCCGTCTTTAGTTATTGTGGCCAAACGCTCCAGATCGTCAGCAATTTCAGATTGGGAGTTCGATTGGTCCATAGCTTCAAGGTTCTTCGTTAACCGATTACGTTTTTCGTCACTAGAAATCACATCCAGTACGATATTCAGGAGACTCTTGATTTCTTCTTGCTGACATAAAACCCCGCCTCCTTGAGTTACAAATCTCTGCGCGTTGAAAAGCTGGTGATTGTCTGCCGCATGCGGATACGGCACCAATATTGCGGGTACTCGACATCGAATAAGTTCAGCAATGCTGCCTGCGCCCGCTCTGGAAATCGCCAAGTCCGCAGCCGAGAGCAATATTGCCATTTGTTCGCTGAATTCCATGAAGATCGTCTTTGCTTGAGCTGCCTCATCCGACTCGTTAGTAGTACTGTTGGAACAACCACCAGACATACCCGTTAAACACAGCAACTGGATTTGTTTTTCGTTCAATATTTTCGAGTGTTCTTTCGCCCACTCATTCAGAGCCAGCGCTCCCTGGCTCCCTCCAAAAACGAGCAACAATTTTTTGTCCGGATCAAATCCCAAGACACGCTTGGCTTCACCCTTCGAGCGACGTTCAAATTCCGTGCGAAGTGGCATTCCCACATTTCGAATACAGTCTT
>CALDFV010000295.1 GCA_937942145.1 uncultured Opitutaceae bacterium | reverse complement strand
TTCGTTGGCATCATGGCATCTCAACTCGATTCTTTCGACGAAGTTCTTGAAGCCTATGAAACCCTATACTCCGTTCCTTCTCCTTTTCTCATTCCTTTCCATTCCCATTTTCGCCGAGCGGCCACTTGCGGCGAGCCTGTCGAGACCGAATGTTCTCTTTATCATCGCGGACGATGCATCCCGGAACAGCATGAGCGTTTATGGCAGCACCTACGTTCAGACTCCGAACTTCGATCGAATCGCCAATGAAGGGCTCCTCTTTACCAATGCGTACAATTGCAATCCGAAGTGCGCTCCCGCTCGGGCCTGTTTGGTAACGGGAAGGTATTCATGGCAGCTGGAGGAGGCGACTAATCATAATCCATTCTTATCGGACAAATGGGCCTTCTATCCGTACTTGCTCGAGGAGGACGGGTACTTTGTTGGCTTTACCGGCAAAGGCTGGGGACCGGGCGTTTACAAAGGAGTGCACCGGGGTCGCGACCAGTTTTTGACGCCCGAAAACCCAGCGGGGCATCCCTTTAATGAAAAGACGCTTAAGGCGCCGTATCGGGGAATCGGAAAAGGCGATTACGCTGGAAACTTTGAGCTCTTCTTGGACGAGAAACCAGACGATCAGCCCTTTTGTTTTTGGCTGGGCACCAAAGAGCCACATCGAGGCTACGAAAAGGATTCGTGGAAAAAGGACGGCCGTAATTTGGATGATGTGGTTGTGCAGGATTTTTATCCAGACAACGAAACGATTCGTGGCGACTTGGCCGACTACGCCATCGAGGTGGAATGGTTCGATACGCACATTGGCCGGGCGCTTGCCGCGCTAGAAGAACGTGGCATGCTGGAGAACACTCTGGTCATCGCGACGTCGGACCACGGGATGCCATTTCCCCGAATAAAGGGTCAGATCTATGACGAGGGGTTCCGAGTCCCACTCGCAGCGCGTTGGGGGGCGAAAATCAAGCCGGGTCGCGTTGTGACGGATTTCGTCACGTTTCCTGATGTGGCCCCAACGATCATGGATGCTGTGGGGCTAGACCCGCACGATCAAATGACGGGATCTAGCTTCCTCTACGCACTGCTGAGCGAGGAGGAGGGGCGCATCGACGCCAGTCGCGATCATACTTTGCTTGGCAAAGAACGACACGATACAGGTCGGGTTGACGGCGATGTCTTTTCCGTCGGCTACCCGGCAAGGGCGTTGCGTGACGACCGGTTTCTGTATGTCCGCAATTTCAAGCCGCATCGCTGGCCCGCCGGAAATCCGGAATATGGATACACTAATACCGACGGATCTCCAACAAAGAGCTATTTGACGAACCTGGATGAAGGGCATCCGGACTACCGCTACTTCGAATTGTCGTTTGGAAAACGCCCGGCAGAAGAGCTCTATGATATCGTGGAGGATCCCCACTGCGTTACGAATTTGGCACCTTCGCCTGAATATCGGGGGGTCAAGGAGGCAATGTGGAGCCGATTGGAGAAAGGATTGATTGCCCAAAAGGACCCGAGGATATTGGGTGAAGGCGAGATATTCGATCGCTACCCAAACAGCCGGATTGATCCACAACGAAAGACCTACAATAACCCCGACTATGATCCAGTGAAAGACTTCGAAGAATGGAAAAAGACCCAACACTAAGAACGCTCCTCGCTCTACTGGCATGCGTCGCCATTGGCGTCAAAGCCGTCGCTGAAGAAGTCGATGCAAACGGAATATGCTCTCATCGAGTAGAATCGGTCTTTCAAGGGGGCGAGACGACGGTTCGAGTACTGCTACCGGACGACTACAATGCGAATGATCGCTATCGAGTGCTCTATGTGCTGCCGGTTGTCGCCAAAGACGACCGGCGCTTCGGGGACGGACTGCTAGAGGTTCAAAAGCATAATCTCCACAATACCCATCGCCTGATATGCGTAGCGCCGGAGTTCACGGAAATGTCCTGGTTCGCCGATCATGCAAGCAATCCAGCCCTACGTGACGAGACCCATTTTTTGAACGTCGTGCTTCCGCTTGTGGACGAGTCATATGCCACGATAGCGACGCAGGAGGGCCGCTTGCTGGTCGGATTCAGCAAATCGGGATGGGGAGCGTTTTCCCTGCTGTTGCGCAATCCGGATTTGTTTCATCGAGCAACAGGATGGGATACGGGAATTCGAGTGGACACCGGACCGATTGAGGAGGCGGACCGGCAGGATCGAATTGACCGCATCTGGGGCACTCGCGCTAATTTCGAGCGATATCGGCTGTCCTCTTTGATAAAGACCCGTGGAAAGGCGTTGGGCGAAGAAGCACGTATTTTCTACTTCAATACTGGTGGGAGGCGAGCGGAAGGGGGCGCCATCTTTCATCAATTGATGGTCGAACAGGAAATCCCACACCGGTATGTTTTCGAGCCGAAAATCCCGCACCGATGGGACAGCGGCTGGATGCCCGAAGCGGTCGCCTTTTTGGTCGGAAACTAGCCGTATTTTCGGGATACGTATCGCTCGTATCTAGGCTGCAACCAGGCGTGAGCCCAGTAGCAGAAGGCGAAACAGATCGCCAAGGAAACCGCAAGCAGCGTTAGGAAGGACGGGGCGACTACGCCGTCGCCGTAGGCGAAACCCAGTTTCGAAAAGAAAACGTAGGTCAGGGCCGCGCAGGACAAGAGCATGGCGCTGACAAGCATGCTAAATCGCCAAGCCTTCATTGGAACTTTGGGAGCGTGGAGGTGCAGATAGGCTTCGCTATGCGGGCGCAGCTTGGCCCAGGCGACGAGAATCAATGCTTCAAGGATAAACAGAATCGTGAAAACGTGCATGAAGTGAATTGTGATTTCGAGACCGAAAATCGCTAGTCCCCAAACAAGTATAAAATAAGTGAGGATGTGAAACAGGATGACGAATATCGCAGCAGCGGGAGGTACGCGCAGTTGCTGGGCGAAAAGGCCAAGCGTGACCAAGACAGCGATTGGGATAGCAATGAATCCCGCGAATTTGCTCACGAAAATAAATACACCGTCAGCGGCATGAACAAGGTTGGGCGCGAGGAACAAAGTGACGACCGCGGTAATGATGGCGAAGATTTTGGATACGCTGATTAGCTTCCGGTCGTCTGCTTTTTTATTAAAGATCGGTTTGTACAAATCGAAGGCGAACATGGTCGCCGACGAATTGAGAAGTGAGTTGTATGTGGAAAACACTGCGCCAAGCATAACGGCGATAAACAGGCCCAGGAGCGGTTTAGGCAGCGTGGCTTCGACCAAAGCGGGGTAGGCCATGTCATTCGGTGAAAGATCGGGTCCGAAAAGGTGGAACGCGATTAATCCTGGGAACATGGCCATGAAAGGGATGAGCATTTTGAAGAAACCGGACAAAAGGAGCCCTTTCTGTCCCTCCTTGAGACTGGCGGCGCCCAACGCCCGCTGGATGATGAACTGGTTGGTGCTCCAGTAAAAAATGGCCATGACCATCAGTCCGGTGAATACTGCGGAAATTGGAATTGCGTCCAGTTCGCTACCCGTTCCGATGGCATTGAGTTTTTCAGTGTGGGTGGTGGTGATCTCGGTAAGGGCGGTTCCAATTCCGCCACCTAGTTTTTCACCTAGGGCCATGAGCCCGAAAATTGGGAGAAGGCAGCCGATTACGAGCAGCCCGATTCCGTTAAGCGTATCGGATATAGCGACCGCGCGAAGTCCGCCGCTGATCGCGTAGATCGACCCGACGATACCAATCGTCCAGGTAATGACCCAAATTGACTGCGTTTGGCTTAGCCCAGTCATTCCTTCGAAGTCCAGCGCTTTCATCAAGGCAAGCGTACCGCTGTAGAGCACGCTAGGGGACCAAATGAAGATGTATCCAAACATCAGTAAGCAACTGACGAGTCGGCCGGTCCCTTCGCCGTAGCGGGATTTGAGAAAGGTGGGCATCGTAGCGAACGCGCCGCCCAGATACATGGGTAAGAAGATCACTGCGAGGAGAATGATACCCCGCACAGCCCAGACTTCCCAGGCAAGGGCGGTCATATTCCCGGCATAGGTTAATCCGTTCTGGCCGATGAGCTGCTCGGTTGAGATGTTAGTGAGGAGGAGAGACCCTCCGATGAAAAGTCCTGTAAGCCCTCGTCCGGCGAGGAAATAGCCGCTAGCGGACGAGAGATGTCCACGGGTCTTACGCCAGGAGTACCAAGCGACAAATCCCATAAAGGCGAGGCAGGAAACAATCGTAAGCATATGATTGGTTTAGAGCAAACTAGTTAGGGAGGATTTGAAGATGGGTTTGATCGACCCGTAAAAGGGATCTTAGGCTCTATTCGATTTTTGAGGTATTGGAGTTAGAGATGAGTTCTTCGCTTATTGGGGGAAGCGAGAAACCTTTGCGCCAAAAGCCAACTACCTGAGTTCCGATGGAAACGTCAAGTGGCCCTCTTTGATTACGCTGCAGGAGGCTGTTGAGTACGTCAACTGCGGTGGCCCCCATAGTGCGTCGGTGTTGATAAATGCCGCTGACGCCGGGTTGGTCGTCAGAAACATTTAGACTAACGTACCCCACATCATCGGGCACTTTGATGCCTTCGGCCGCGGCGGCTTCGAAGAATCCTTCGCATCGGCTAATGACCGCTTGCGGCTGATAGCGCAGCAGCCAGGAACGAATCGTTTCCGTTTGATCGGTCTCGTCGAGGTTGAGGATTGGAATGGTGTCGAGTTTGCCTTCCATCTGCGATTGCGCGTATTGGTGGGCCGCTTCCCATTGATGGCTCCATCGGTCGGAGAGATCGGACCTAACAACCAGTCCGACTCGAGTGTATCCTCTTTGGCGTAGTTTTTCCCAGCAAAGCAGGTAGTCTGCGTATTGGTTCGGCAGGACATGATGGAAGAAGGGGTAGCGCTCGGGTTTCTCAATCGTCACAACCGAAAACGCGCTCCAATCAAGATCAAGCTCGTCTTTGTGATTCTCGAAAGGCGCTAGGATGATCCCGCGAATTCCGCGGGTTTTTAAGATTTGGCTAAATCGTTTCGGATTAGCCGCATCCTCGCTCGCCGAAAAATGCTGTAAGGTGTAGCCTAATTCTATCGCTCGATTTTTGGCGCCTTCCATAACCTCTTGCACGCTGGATAATCGAGTCCATTCGCTAGGGCGCTTCCAGTTCGAGATAAACCCGATTACGGAAAAGTTGTTGTGGACGCGGAGACGGTTTCGATGGGCAGCCAGTGCTGAAAGGTCTGGGTCTGGAGCATATTTGAGCTCTTCCGCAATTTTCTTAACGCGATCCTTGGTCTTCGCGGGGAGCGACGGATGGTTCTTTAACGCCATTGACACGGCCGCGATGCTAAGATTCGCCTGGGCGGCAATATCTTTCAAGGTCGGACGTTTGTAATCGGGGGACACGTTCAATATACAAGTCCCCTAACGGACAGATCTCAATTCTAATTTAAACGTTTCAGTAAATTGAGGGGAAATTGATTGAGCACAGCGAACGATGATAACAGGGCTTCCGTCTCCACGTTGTTACGCCGAGACAATTCGCTTGTTGTCCCGACGGGACAAATAGGTTTCTCTGCGAGCCAATGGTTTTTTTACAGGATACGCCCCGGCATGGTCGGACAGTATCCTGTTGAAAAATTCCATCCTCATCTTCACTCCCTGATTTTAAAAAGCGAAGGGTGAGAAGGTTAGGATGGTAAATCCGATGAAACAGCTGAGACCGACTAGAAACTTTTTGTATTTCCTAGTTTCCTCCGGGCTCATCGTGAGGCCCTCGCCTTCGATAGCCACGATCTCGGAACGGTGTTGATCTTCCGCGTTGCGATAGCCGTAGTTACTCATTAAGTACATATTGAGGGCACAAGCGATCGTGACCCAGGGAGACAAATTCAAGTTGTTCTGGAAAAAGGTAGGAAGCTGGCTCTTTAGTTCGCCAAGAAGGGGTACGTTGAGGAGACAAAAGGAAAAAAGCCCTAATATAACTCCCAAACAAAGAGTCGAAAATGCGGCTTTTTCTGTAGAGCGTCTATAAAACAGCCCAAAGAGCACGGTAACAAAGACACCCGGAGCGAGAAAGGCCCACACCGCTAGGAGGTAGTTAAATAACCCTTGAAAATTGCGTATAAACGGGGCGATGAGCATGCAAAAAACAAGAAGGATGACCATAATGATGCGGCCGTCTTTCAGGAGTTCCTTGTCAGTCGCTCCCTTCTTGATTTTGGCGAAAAAATCGTAGGTCAGCAGGGACCCACAGGCGCAAAGTCCCGAATCGACACTCGACATGATAGCTGCCAGCAGCCCGGCGAGACAAAGGCCCAGAAGCCCGACAGGCATGACCTCCGTGAGCAGGCTGACGTAGGCATTGTCGCGGGCAATGATTTCCTGACCTTGAAATAATTGTGCCGCAACTACACCCGGAGCTGCTATAAATAGCAGGGCCAGCGTTTTGAGAACTCCCGCAAACAGAGCTCCCATCTTCGCATGGTAGAGACTGCCGGCCGACAGGGCTCTTTGAATGTAGTCTTGGTCGGTGCAGTGGCCATGCACACCCAGAATTAGTCCGCCAGTGAGCATGGGAAGCCAGCCGAAGGCGTGGTCCCAAGGACGGAGCAGCGACCACATGGAGCGGCCTGCATCATCGACGTTACCGACGAAAACCGCTTCAATTCCCCCCAATTCCCTAATCCCGAAGTAGAGAAGTAAAGCGCCTCCAAGCATGAGCACTACCATTTGAACAAAGTCGCAGTAAATAACGGCTTTGAGTCCACCCATGAGGGTGTAGGTACCGGCAGCAATCCCGATAAGAAAGATCGCGAGCCAGTAAAGGAATTCGGCATTGGGTAATTGGTCCCATCCGAGTAAATGGGTAAGCACCAAAGCGCCCGCGTATAAAGCGGCTGCGATGTTCCCCAAGATAATCATCATCAGGTTGATGAAGGAAACCATTACGCGACAGCGACCGCTGTAGCGCTTCTCGAAGAACTCTGGGGAGGTGGCTAGCCGGAGTCCCATGTAAGTTCGGATAAAGAAGGCGGAGAGCAAAATGAAGCAAAAGGCGCCTACTAGTTGAAAGCCACCCGCGATGATGCCGACGGCAAAGGCGAGACCCGCTTGGCCGACGAACTGTTGGCTGGAAATGTTGGTCGCAAATAGGGAGGCTCCGATAAACGGCCATTTCATGGTACCCCCTGCGAGGAAGAACTCGCGACCACCCTTGGCTTGGCGCCTTGAGATCCAGAGGCCCAGCCCGATGATGCCAATGAAATAGAGGAGAATGATGAGGGAGTCGAGTACGCTGATTTTCACGATGAACGGGTGGGGTATTTAAGTATGAGGAATGATTGTAGGAGCGGCTTTACGCCGCGATCGTTTTGATTGAT
>CALDFV010000294.1 GCA_937942145.1 uncultured Opitutaceae bacterium | reverse complement strand
GGGGGCTTGCCGCCAGCTCGGCGGCGTATTTGCTGGGCGTTTTCTGCCCGAGCGTATGGTGGGGTCTGACTTCGTTGTAGTCGCTCCTCCATTCCTCGACGATGGCCCTGGCGTGCGGGACGCTGTCGAACCAGTGCTCGTTGAGGCATTCGTCGCGCAGCTTGCCGTTGAAGCTCTCCACGTAGCAGTTCTGCTGCGGCTTGCCCGGCTGGATGAAGGTGTGCTCCACGCCGTTCATGTAGCTCCAGCGATCCAGGGCCAGACCCGCGAACTCGGGCCCGTTGTCGGTGTGGATCCTCCCGGGCCTGCCTCGGAGATCGACAAGGTTGTCGAGGATCCTGGATACGCGATGGCCGGATATCGAGCCGTCGACCTCGATCCAAAGGCATTCCCTGGTGTGGTCGTCCACGATCGTGAGCATCCTCATTCGGAGGCCCTTCCATGTGGAGTCGTGCACGAAGTCCAGGCTCCATCTCTGATTGGGGGCGGCCGACTCGAAGATCTCGTGGACGCGCTCGAGGCGATGCCGCTTGCGCTTGCGGCGGCGAACCTGGAGTCCCGCGTCACGGTATATCCGATACACCCGCTTCAGGTTAACCTCATGGCCTTCGCGGCGAACCAGCACATGCAGTCGGCGGTAGCCCCAGCGCTTGCGCTCCGCCGCCTTGGCCTTGAGGAGGTCCAGCAATGCGGAGTCATCGCGGCTCGACCGGTAGCCGTAGGAGCTCCGGGACATGCCGATCAGCCCGCAGGAGCGACGAAGCCCGAAGCCTCGGCCCTCGCGAAGATGGTCGATCGCTCGACGCTTCTCTACGGGCTTGACCAGTTTTTTGAGTTGATATCCTTCAAGGCGTCTATGTCCAGCATCTGGTCGGCCACTATGCGCTTGAGCCTGGCGTTCTCGCCTTCCAACTCCTTCAGCCGCCGGAGCTGCTGAACCTCCATCCCGCCGTAGCGGCTCTTCCAGCGGTAGTACGTCCCCGCTGAAACGTTGTGCTTGCGAAGCAGTTCCCCGACCGGGACCCCGCTCTCCGCCTCCCGAAGGATGCGGATGATCTCCTCTTCCTTGTAGCGTTTGCCTTTTCCTCGGCTCATATCGTCTTCCTTTCATGTTGATGATCGAAAGACTCTCAATCTAAATGGCACTGTTTACGGGGAGCAGGTCACCTCAGCGACGAATTCCGGCCCGTTTTCGCTGCGAATGCGTTTAGGAGCTCCGTACTTGAGAATCGCCTTCTTAAGCAGCTTCAACACTTCCTTCGGCTTCAACGAGCGGGCAGCCTTTAGTTCGATGCAGACGCGGCTGTACTCGTCCACGATGCTCAGGATCCGTATCGATCGTCCGTCCTCGGTGACCTCATGGATGAAGTCCCGGCACCACAGGTCGTTGACCTCCTGGGCCCTGCCCGGCTTTGCGATAAAGGACCCTCGGCGAGTCTTCTTCGCTGTATTCGCTTTTGCCGCCGGCCCTTCCTTGCGGCCAAGGCAATGAACCTTCTTGAAGCTTATCCTCCATCCCTCAATGCGAAGCCGGGCCGTAACGAAAAGGTATCCGTAGGTCGGGCGCTCAAGCGAAAGCTCGATAACCCGCCTAAGGAGAAGTTCCTCGATTTCGCTCTTGAACTTCAGCGGGCGATAGAGCGCGCTGCGACTCAGCCCCAGGAACCGTGAAGCCCGCCGCGGGGAACACATCCCCAAGCTCAGGACATGCTCGATCGCCTGTCTTCTTCGCGCCGGGCCTACTATTTTTTGATTATACCTCCTCGAGCACATGCTGCGAGGCAACTGCTCCGGCACGTGCTAGCCAAAAAACCGGGTGCTGGTAAAACGGCGCAGTCTCCTCATTCGCGAGTTGCTCATACGGGCCGATGCAGAGCGTATTCTAATCGTTTCTCCCATCGCTCTCACCGAGCAATCGAAAGACGAGTTGCTCGTAAAATTCTATTTCCTATTTGGTTTATTAAGACGGGAGTGAATGGAGCAGTGTGTTTCCGGCAACTATTTCGATGAATCGAATCAGCCTACTTGCTGTCTCGTCCAGAATTCTCGAAACGAGGAATTTCAGGAAAGTCCAGGAACGAGGATTGGGACCAAATCATCGCAGATGAAGCTCACAAGCTATCAGCACATTACTTCGGGAATAAAGTTAATGAGACCCGTTGCTTCAAGCTAGGCAAATTGCTGAGGCTAATTGGAACCGTGGGGATTGATGCAGAAGAGTGGAGTTTCGGCGAAATGTGTGGAATCTGTGTGAAGAAAAAATTTATTTAAAGTTATGAGGAACAGTAATTTGCAATACATTACGAATCCCTGCGAGGGCACCATCCTGCGCTGAAGCTTCGGATGGCACGCCCGGGTAAGGGGCTCAGGCGGCTCAGCTTCATTTACGGGGGACCTTTGATTTTTTATCCACACAAGGCTCGGCTCAACACCATTTACAGAGATCTCGAACGGGTGATATTTGATTCGATAGTAAGTGAAATGGACGGTTAGTCGGTCGATATTTAGCTCATTTCTAAGCATTTTTGCATAGGTTGAGTTGCATTTCCCCATTTCTCGCCAATGTTTGGGTCTATAGTGTCGATTCTTCAAATGGTCTTATAGTCAGAGCCTTAACTTAAAATTTCCATGGAACAGTCATCTGTCGAAGTCAGTAATCAAGATCCGGTCGTTCAGTTCTCCATATTTACGGAAAACAAGGTGGGTCAGTTATCAGATTTGACTTGTTTGCTCTCCGAAGCAGAGATCCATATTTTGGCAATTACGACACTCGATACGACAGACAGCGCGATTGTGCGGGTAGTGGTAGACGATCCAGACCAAGCGAGGCGTCTGTTGCAGCAAAACAATGTGTCCTTCTCGGAGAGCCAAATTCTGGCAGTTGAGATCGCTGGTGAACACGACGTTGAACTGGTGCTGAAGGCGTTATTGGAGACCGAGATTAATATACACTACATTTATGCTTTCTTAAGCCGCCCATTGGGGAGATCCGCACTCGCAATGAGTATTGAGGATATGGATATTGCAATCGATATATTAGGAGCTCGAAACCATAAAGTCTTGAATCAGGGAGATATTTCCCGCTAATCGGTGCGTTTTAAAGTTTTTCGAATTAATAAATCCGCGATTTCTCTTCGCGAAAGAAAATGAAAGCTGCCGACACCGAAGGAAATCAGGTTAAGAAACCCAAAGAATCAGGGCCCAATCATCAGGACTTGGAGGTGAAGGATGCCCAAATCATTTTTAACTCGGTTTGGTCAGATCTGGAAGCTGAATACGGCAAGGAGAATCTACACTTTCCGAAGGAGCTGATTCTTTTAGGAGGCGCGCCCGGCGCGGGTAAAGGAACCAATACGCCATTCATAATGGAGGCTCGCGACTTAACATGTGGACCCGTTGTGGTAAGCTCGTTGTTGGATACACCCAAAATGCGTGAGCTCAAAGAGGCAGGGCAATTGGTTGGCGATACCGAGGTGGTCAAAATCCTTTTCGAGAAGATGCTGGAGGCGGAATACCAGGACGGCTGTATTCTTGATGGGTTTCCTCGAACCCTGGTTCAGGTCGAGTGCATGAAACTGCTTTATCATAAGATGCTGCAGTTGCGTAGTGAGTTTGACAATACCAAGCATCACCATAATTTTCGTCAGCCGATCGTTCATATCATGATGCTTTTCATTGACGAGAAGGAAAGCGTCAAGCGGCAGCTAAGCCGAGGGAGAGAGGTTCTGATACACAATGAGGAAGTGGATCGGACGGGAATCGGAGAAAAACTTGAGTATCGAGTAACGGACGCAGATCCCAAAGCAGCACAGCGTCGCTACAAGGTTTTCAAGGAGCGTACCTACGACGCGCTCCAGTCGCTGCGGGAAATATTCCACTACCATTTTATAAATGCCCAAGGCTTACTGCCGGAGGTGCGACGAAATATCGTAAAGGAGCTTCAATACCAGAGT
Source organism: uncultured Opitutaceae bacterium (assembly GCA_937942145.1). Taxonomy (GTDB): domain Bacteria; phylum Verrucomicrobiota; class Verrucomicrobiia; order Opitutales; family Opitutaceae; genus Pelagisphaera. Next base: position 5,829 of record CALDFV010000294.1, on the reverse strand, counting down.
TCCTTGGAGCTGGATCCGCGCACGTTCGACAGTGTACGCAGACTGCCTTTGGCTAGTGAAATTGTCTCACACGCCCGGCAGGAACTCGTGAAACGGCTCGACATTTACGAATTTGAGCATCCTGAGGAGTTTCATCGGGTGATCCGTTTTATTGAAGCGGACATCATGCCAATCGTTATGCATCATGCTATTTCGGGAAGCGCCCATGTGAATTCGGAGAACCCGATTTTGGATAGCCCGCTAGCCATGGCTATGCTGATAGACATTTTTTCAGAGCGGGGATTCCATGCGACCGTCGATTTGCACAAGATTGAGATCCCGGAGTCTTTAGATAGCCACACCGGTAAGATCTATTGTCGAACGAAGAAGGTATGGAGAACGCGAATACGCTTTCAAGGTTCGGAACTGAGACGAGGATAGCATCGTACTACCGTCCCAATTGCGTAAAAGTAAAAGGCGAGATCTTGGTAGATCTCGCCTCGTAAATTGAATTCGACTGATGAATTATTTGATCAGTCTAATGGTGAAGGGATACCTGTAGTCAACGCCGTCATTGGCTTTGATACCGGCAATTATGCCTAGGATGAGAACTCCCAATCCCAGAACCGGGAAAAGTAGGGCTCCAAATCCAACTGTGATGATGGAAATCACGATGAGCGCAAAGTAAGCGATGATCACTGTAATGTGGAAATTCAGCGCTTCTTTGGATTGGTCCGCGATGAAGGCGTCTTCGTCCTTTTTGATTAGGTAGATAATCAAGGGTACAACGAATGAGGTGAAGATGCCGAGTATATGGGCGAGTAGGGCCATCGTTCGGGCATCTTTGCTAACAGCTACGGATTCTGTGGCTTCCTGAGGAGCAGCCTCGTTGGAAGGACTGTTTTCAGGGGGAGGGGTAGAAGGCTCTTGTTCCATTCTGAAAATAGAAAGTAAATCCCTCTCTCAGGCAAGCCTAGGCTGAGGGGATTGGGCAAGCTTAGGCCATTTTGTGGCGAATGCGGATATGGGTATGATGCTCGACATAGTGTTCGAGGCTTTCGATAGTGCCTAAGTCTGCCGCGTTTGGCGGTAGTTCCCTAATCGGGAGGTTAATGATTTTCACCGTGGAAGCGCGGTCTGGATCGGGTAGTCGAGCAACCCATTCCTCGTTGACGGGATAGCCCTCCTGCCGGCAGTAAAGGTAGAGGCATTTCAGGTAGGTCGCTTTCGGATTCATTCCGTTCTCCCAGGAAGCAAGGCCCCTTGTCAGAAGCTCTAGGGAGTCGTCGATGCTCTCGCTTGAAACCGGATTTGAGAGTAAGACGTTTGCGAGGCGAGCGGCCATCTCGAAAGCCTCGTATTTCAGCGCTAGTTTTCCCCGTTTGCGGGAGATTTGGGCCTCTTTGAGAAATCCGGTAAAACTGCCTGGTTTGAGCTCGATTCGGAACTCACCCTCGTCGAACAGATCAATCGCGAATTGTCGTTCTGGCTTACTTGACCGTCGGACTAAAGCTGTAAGGGGGCCTTGCTGCCGTGTGTAAAGCCGGTGGGCTAAGTATTGGTCTCCTCTCGGCTCGCTGCCCAGTGATATGGCGAATGTTGAGATTTCGGGCGAGGCCATGCGGCGATGCTCTACTTGGTTTCGATTTCGATATTCGGAACATGGTTCCATTCCGGTACGACTGCTCCTCCGGAAATGATGAACTTCATCCCTTCGCCAACGCTCATGTCTAGCTCCTTCACTTGATCCTCCGGAAACATCACGAGAAATCCGCTCGTCGGATTGGGAGTCGTGGGAACAAAGATATTTTTCAGAGGCTTGTCGGTCTGGTTCCTGATCTCTCCTCTGGAGCTGCTGGTGAGGAAGCCGATAGCGTAGACGCCTTCTCGGGGAAACTGAATCAATACGACCTTCTGAAATACCGCTCGATTCTGTGTGCTGAATGTCTCGATGATTTGTTTGACAGAGGTGTAGACCGTGTTGACGACAGGTAGTGTGTGCAACAGGCGTTCGCCGATAGACCATAGATACTTGGCAACGAAGTAGCGTGACAGGAAGCCCAGAAGGGTCACGAGGAAGACTACCATGATAGTAGCGGTCACATTCCAGAACAACTCGAGTTTTGGATCGGTGAGGATTTCTAGAGGGAGGAAGAAGAAGACCTTCGCTTTGAAGCTGCCTCCAATCTTGAGGACGAGCCAGTTGAAAACGAAAAACGTGATGCCCAGGGGGGCAAGGAGTATTACGCCGGATAGGAAAGCTCTTCGGACGGATGTTAGCATATTTTCGGAAGTATTTTCGAATTTTATCAATAGGCGATTAAGAAACGACTCTAGATGAATCAAAATGTTCTGAGCGAAACTGCATTTTGTTCTGAATTGCGTTGATAGGCCTTCGAACAACGCCTTTTTATGGAGAGTTTATGCAGTGGAAAGGGGCAAACCGATTGTACTCGAAGCGCTCGCTCGCTCAGTGGGGGGAGCGGCTTGATGGGCGTTGGGAAGATCGCTTCTCGGATGCCGTCCTCAAGCGGGGAAGGAAGTTGTATCGCCAAGGGCGGATCCGAGAGATTTCGGTCGGAGAAGGGGACGCGATTGTGACCTGCAAGATTGGAAAACTGGAAAACTACTCGGTAGTCGACTGGGACGATGGACAGTTTTCAATTCGGTCCTCTACGTCCGACTCGGTTTTCGCTGATGCGATCGCGGTAGCGGGTTTTCTGGAAATTGAAGAGCTGATATCGGATGAGGAAATGTCCCATCTTGAAGATGGCATCCCCTTGGGAACTGGCAGTCAGATTACCACCGAACCCCTCGACGGGATGGACCAAAGCAAGCGCGAGGAGCATGAGAAGAGAATGCTCCATCTGGTTTTGGATACTCACTTTCAAGGTTTGATTTGTGAAGCGTATTGGTTGTCTGAGGACGGTCGGAGGGTTCCGGCATTGGGCGGGGTTGATGGCGCTCCCAAGGCCGAAACAGGTGAAGAGAGAGGACGGCTTATTTCGCTGGCAGCGCGGGCTCGCAAGTCCCACTTTGTTTATTCAGAGGAGTTCAATGGATACCTTCTGCGGAACCTTCAGGAGATTCCCCATTTCGTCGGTAAAGTTTGGCCCGCATGGAAGCGATCCTACTCGACCGAAGAAAGAGAGAATGTAGCCAATATTAGAAGCGGAATTACTGAGCTAAAGTTGGCCGCCAAAGCCAAGCTTAGAGAAGACCGCAAACTGGATCTCCAATGGGTCTTGAATACGGGCAAGCTGAATTTGAACGAAGAATTGACTCGCATGCTGATGAATGGGGACGGGGTGCCTGCCTTGATTCCTGAATTGGGCATCGTTAAACTTTCCAGCGATTCGCGTGAACTCTTGAGCCGCTGGGAAGATCTTGAGTCGGAGAATCCGCAAGGTTTTGATCCCTACCAGCTGTTTTCGCTCTTCCCTGAAGAGAAGTCGAACGTCGAGCTTGAAGGGGAGCTTTTAAAGTGGCGGACCGCCCTAATGAAATCGAACAATGATGGGGAGAAATGGCTGGATAGCCTTCGACCCTACCAACGAGAGGGTGTGCAATGGATGCATCGGCTCTTGGAGAATGGCTGTCACTGTCTCCTGGCGGACGAGATGGGCTTGGGAAAGACGGTGCAGGTGATCGCGCTGGTGAAGGAGAGACTGTCTGCGGGGAAAAAAGCGCTGATCGTTTGCCCTGCGAGTGTCGTTCCCGTTTGGATATCCGAGTTTGAAAAGTTTGCCCCGGAACTGAAAGCGAAACGGTACAAGGGAAAGCTGGTTTCTGAGGAAGGCACTGGGTGGGATGCGATTGTGACGAGCTTTGCGTTGATGAGAAATCGCATTGATCGCCTAGTGGAACAGGAATTTGAATACGCGATTATTGACGAGGCTCAGTTTATCAAGAATCCGGATGCCAAGGTGACGCGAGCCGCTCTAAGAATCAAGGCCCGGAACCGAGTGGCCTTGTCGGGTACTCCGATCGAGAACAAGCCGTTTGATATCTGGCCCTCTTTCCAGTTTTTAATGCCTGGTCTTTTAGGCAGTCGAAGCAAGTTTGAATTGCGGCAACAGGCGAATCCAGGTCCTTTTAAGGCACGGCTGAAAATGCAGATCGCTCCTTTCATGCTTCGCCGAACGAAGTCTCAAGTTGCTCACGACCTGCCTGATAAAATAGTGATCGACCAGCTTTGCCCTGTGACGAAACGCCAGGCAAAAGAATACTCAGCCATCTGCGCTGCGGGTCTGGAACGATTAGGCAGCAATTTTTCGGAGGCGCTGAAGGGCCATCGCTTTGCTGCCTTGAGCGTTTTGACCCGTTTGCGGCAGGCAAGTTGTGACCCATCGTTGCTGCCATGGGTGGAGTCGAAGTTAGAAGATAGCGGGAAGCTTATGGTTCTGCTGGAGAAGTTGAACGAGGTTTTGGGTACCGGTCATAAGGTCGTTATTTTTAGTCAGTTCGTGCGATTTCTAGATCGTATAAAGGCTTTGATCGTTCAGTCCTTTCCCGAGCTTCCCTTGTTTGAACTGACGGGTTCGACCCGAGATCGCGAAGCGCCGGTCAAAGGATTTCAGAGCACCGAAGACACGGCAGCGATGTTGGTGAGTCTGCGCGCAGGAGGTTCTGGCATTACTCTGAACGCGGCGGACTATGTGTTTCTGATGGATCCCTGGTGGAACCCGGCTGTGGAGAATCAAGCGATTGATCGGGTGCATCGAATCGGCCAGGAAAACACGGTCTTCGTTTATCGGATGATCGCAAAAGGAACGATTGAGGACAAAATTCAGGAGATGAAGCAGGACAAACAAGAGTTGTTCGATAGTATCGTGCAAAACAGCTCAACTGGGGCGGATGAGTTGGCGCGGCAATTCAAGTCGCTCGAAGCGCTTCTGGTACTGTCACAGACTGATTGAGGCGAGGACGGTAACGGCTTTAGGGAAAACGACATGATTCAATCTTTCCATTCTGTCCGAGATCGGGTTTTTTTGAAACCCATGAGAAATCGACTTATCTTTGTCACCGCATTGTTAGTTTTCTGCGTGCCGCTGCTCGCTCGGGACAAACCGAATATCATCTACATCATGGCAGATGACCTAGGCTATGGTGACTTAGGCTGCTATGGTCAGAAGCTCATCCAGACCCCACATATTGATCGACTCGCTGAGAACGGGATGCGGTTCACTGATTTCTATGCCGGCTCGACTGTATGCGCTCCTTCTCGCTGCGTTCTGATGACGGGTCTCGATACAGGCCATTGCTATATTCGCGGGAACGGTAAGAACAATTTGCGTCCCGAGGATGTCACAGTGGCAGAACTTTTGAAAGCGGAAGGATATGCGACCGGACAGGTCGGAAAGTGGGGATTGGGCCACGAAGGGACGTCGGGAATGCCTACCAATCAGGGCTTCGACTATTTTTATGGATACCTGGATCAGCATCACGCCCACTTGTTTTATCCGACCTTTGTCATTCGCAATGAGGATCGTGTACCCTTGCGGAACGTGGTCCCGAACGAGGGAGAATGGGGTCAGGGAATCGCCAGTTTAAAAATCGATTATACCCCAGCTTTGATGGTCGATGAGACGCTTAGTTTTATCGATCGAAAGAAAGACGAGCCCTTCTTCCTCTACCTTTCCTATACGCTCCCGCATGCCAATAATGAGGCGTGGAATGCAACGGGAGACGGGACTGCAGTACCTGACAATGGAATCTACGAGGACAAGGATTGGAGTAAGCAGAACAAAGGTCAGGCTGCCATGGTTACCTATTTAGACTATATGGTGGGCCAAGTTGTGGAGCGACTCGAGAAGCATGGATTGATCGAAGATACGGTGATCTTCTTTA
>CALDFV010000293.1 GCA_937942145.1 uncultured Opitutaceae bacterium | reverse complement strand
TCAGATAGTGGATATCCAGTTCCTGGCAGGCTTCAATTATCCGCCGGCACGTTTCAACGCCTTGCCGATGACCCTTAATCCGAGAAAGTCCCTGGGACTGGGCCCAGCGGCCATTTCCATCCATAATGATGCCAATGTGGTTGGGGCCGTTGTGCTTAGACGCGTTTTCGGTCATGGAATAGTCGCCAATTTCAGAAAGAGGGGAGAATCTTAAGCCTCTCTGGATATTGCAAGGGTTTATCGCTAGATAGTCAGACCGGTTGATATGTAACTATTTCCTAATTGTATTCGTTTTAAGCGCGAGGGAGGGTGACTCGTCCAAACCCTGCTTTTCAAGCTATCCGAATTATTTTAAACAAAATGAAGCGTCTGCCTATCGCATTTCTGTCCGTTCTCGCAATCGCATTAGCGGGTTACTCCGGCTTCTTAAACATGGAGAACCAAAGGCTTAAGCGCCAGCTCGCCGATGCTTCAAGCACGCGGGAAGCCCCAATGAAAATTGCGGAAGGTAAAGAGACTGAAACGGTTGCGGTAGTGGAGGAATCCACGCCTGAAGCTCGGGAGAGAGGAGGTCGGTTTGAGGAATTTGAAAACCTGACTCGGGAAGAAATCATGGAGCGTCGGCGAGAGGCGAGAGCCGCCCAGCTGGCTCGCGCGTTGGAAGCCTTTGAAGATCCTGAGTTGAGAATGGATATGATTGAAAGGCAAATGCAGCGCCTTGATCGAGGGTATGCCGACTTTTTCAAGCAACTGAATCTTCCCCCCGAGGAGCTTGATGCCCTCAAAACGTTGATGGCTGAGCGCACTTTGCTACGCATGGAGGCGGGACTCCGGGCTTCAGCGGCTAGCGATGAGGAGCGAAAAGCGCTAAGAGAGGATTATTCCAATCAAATGGCTCTTTTATCAGGCGATATCAATGGGTTGTTGGGAGAAGAAGATGCCAGAAAACTGGCCCAATATACGAATACGCTCGAATATCGGGGAGACGTGGAGAATTTCGAGCGTTCATTGAGTTATACGGACACCCCGCTCAGCGAGCGACAAGCTGAAGGCCTGGTCAACGCGTTTGCAAACGTGGATAAAGATTTTGAATACACGGTAGATATCAAGGATAACCGAGGGCGGGGGCGTGGAGACAACGATATCCAGCTCACAAAAGAAGTTGTCGATACTTACTACCAGGAGCGGGAAATCTATGATGCGATGCTTTTGGAGCAGGCTTCAAAAGTGCTTAACGAGGCACAGTTGGCGAGTCTAGCGGCGCAGCAAGTCTCCGAACGCGAACGCGATTACCGGCAGGCTCAACAGGTGCTTGAGAATCCTGTGCCGACGGACGGTCGAGGTGGGTTTAATCGGGGCGGCTTTGGCGGATTTCAAGGCGGAGGTCGCGGAGGACCGGGCGGCGGTGGTCGCGGACGTTAAATCGCTAAGAGCCTAGAATCTGACCGTTGTCGAATACCAGTTTTCCGGATACAAAGGTTTGGATTACTTTCCCTTTTAAGGTCCGGTTAATCCAGGGCGAATTGCTTGATTTACTTTGGAAGCTATTGGATTGGGGTGTCCATTCGCATTCGGGATCGAAGAGCGTGACATCCGCATCGGCCCCGATTTCTAAAGTCCCCTTATTCAAATTTAATATTTGAGCAGGTTGATAAGTAAGAAGGGAAAGGGTTCTCGGCAGGTCCAGGCGTTTGCTATGATAAAGTTGGTTCAAAGTCGCACCCAATGCCGTCTCGAGGCCAATCACGCCATTAGGAGCATAGTCAAATTCGACGTCCTTTTCGTAATCGGTGTGAGGGGCGTGACCACTGGCGATGCAGTCAATGGTTCCGTCTTCGAGACCTTCGAGAATCGCAAGCCGATCCTCCTCTGAGCGCAGAGGAGGGTTCATTTTGAAGTTCGTGTTGAAGTCGCTAACTTCGAGTTCGGAAAAACACATATGGTGAGGCGTGGCCTCTGCGGAAATGTTTACTCCACGCGATTTGGCCCTCCGAATGATGTCGATCGCATTTCTTGAACTCACGTGTTGAATGTGAATGTGGGCCCCCGTCTTGGCCGACAATATGACATCTCTGGAAATCATGATGTCCTCGGCTTCAGTTGGGCTCCCTCTAAGGCCCAACTTCGTGGATACAAGGCCTTCGTTCATGACCCCATTGGCCGAGAGAGAATAGTCTTCGCAATGGTCGATGACTGGCATGTTGAACATATTGGCGTATTCAACGGCGCGGCGCATGAGTCCACTATTTTGCAGGCATTTTCCGCCGTCAGAAATGGCGACGGCTCCCGCATCGCGGAGCGATCCGGTGGGAGCGAGGCGTTCGCCCTCTGATCCGACCGTGATACAGGCTGTAGGGAAGACGTGGACGATCGACTCGCGGTCAACGGCGTCCTTTATGTATTGGATAGTACCTGCCGTATCAGCCGGCGGACTGGTGTTGGGCATGCACACGACGCTTGTAAAGCCGCCAGCTGCGGCAGAGCTAGTACCCGAGAAAATGGTTTCCTTGTGAGTTTCGCCAGGGACGCGAAAATGAACATGAAGATCGACCAGTCCAGGAGAAGCCACCAATCCAGTCGCTTCAATCGTGTCCGCCTTGGCTAGGGTCTCACGGGAAGGCCGGTCGATGATTTTACCATTCGATATGAAAATGTCGGAAATTTCATCGCGTTCGCTTTTCGGGTCGATGACACGGCCCCCTTTTATCCATGTGACCTGGCTCATTGCTCAACTTTAGGAAGCGGATAATTCATTACGATCCCGTCAAGGCCTCCGCCTTGCCTCCCGAACAGAGATAGAGGCATGCCATGCGGGTAGCGAGTCCATTGGTGACCTGTTCGAGGATTACTGATTGGGGCGAGTCGGCTAGCTCAGAATCGATTTCGACCCCGCGGTTGATGGGACCCGGATGCATGATGACAGCGTTTTCCTTGAGCCAGGAAAGACGGGTTTTGTTGAGGCCAAACATTCGAGTGTACTCGTTTATAGAGGGAAATGCGGATGCATTTTGTCGTTCATGCTGTATACGAAGGAGCATGACGGCATCTTTGTCAGCCAGCGCTGACTTCAAGTCGTGCGAAACCGTGACGCCAAACTGCTCAAACTCCCGTGGCACAAGAGTAGCGGGCCCGACGAGGGTGACTTCTGCTCCCAGTTTAGTCATGGCCCATAGGTTGGATCGAGCGACGCGACTGTAGAGAATGTCACCCAGAATGGCGATTTTCAGTCCTTTCAGAGATCCAAACTTCTCGTGTAGCGTAAAACAGTCGAGCAGGGCTTGAGTCGGATGTTCATGGGCGCCGTCGCCGGCGTTGAGCACCGGAATGTCGAGCACTTTAGAAATGTAGGCAGCGGATCCGGGGGCGGAATGGCGGATCACTATCATGTCGGCGGCGAGCGCATGAATGTTCTCCACCGTGTCGCGCAGTGTTTCCCCTTTGGAGGTACTGCTGGTCTTCATGTCTAGCGACATGACGTCCGCGCTGAGTTTAGTGGCCGCCATTTCGAACGCGACTCGGGTGCGAGTGCTGTTCTCGAAGAAGAGGTTGACGACGGTTTTTCCTCGGAGCGACGGCGTTTTAGCCGTCTTTCTGCCGAGAATTTTCTTAAACGCCGCGGTGGTTTTAAATACCGTTTGGATCTCTTCAGGGGAGAGTTCTTCGGTTGAGATCAGGTCTTTGCGAAACCAAGGCATACCTGAAGTGGCCATCCAGCGCTATGAATTGAGAATGTCAATATGCGACTTCGCAAGATTGTTGGGTGTTAGTTGAACCACCACCTTCTCGTCGGGCGTGGTTGGCTCTATGAGACCGATGTAGTCTGACTGTATGGGGAGAATTCGATTGCCTCGATCCACCAAGGTAGTCAGCTCGATTTTTTTGGGTCGTCCGAGAGCATGAATCTCAGAAAGGGCGGCCCGAACACTTCTACCGGTGAAGAGGACATCGTCGACCAGAATGATGGTCGCATCCTCTGGGTTTTGGGCGAGCTCAGTCGCCTCGACCTCTTTTGCGATTGGATTGACCCCGATGTCGTCGCGATAGAACGAAATATCCACTACGGCTTTGAAGGTTTGGATATTGTGATCGGAAGCGAGGCGATCATGGAGGATCTCGGTCAATTCGATGCCGCCATTGGCGATTGCCGCGAGAACGAGGTTGTCCGTCCCCTTGTGAGTAGCCGCGATTTCTGAAGCAATCTTGGTGATTGCCGTGTCTATTTCCTGGGAAGAGATGGTTTTACGTACCGTCACGGCCTTCTTGATAGGAGCTAGGACGGTCGCAGGTAAAGCAAAAGGATTGGAAAAAGTGGAAAGAGACGATCTCGGCCAATCTGCTCTTCGGTAAAACTAATGCGATTGACCGTGAGATTCTCAGTGCGGCTTTGCCTTGATCAGCATGATTTCGCCTCCAGCGCCCGCGAGCGTAGGCGGTAGGGTCGCCTTCTGGAATCAATCCGTTGGTGGGGGCATGGGAGACTACTTGGATGATGTCGCCGAGTTTCAGCTCTACGTCCTTCGCGGCGTGCCGTTCATGTATGGAATAGTCGATTTTGCTAGGGATATTCGTTGTCTTAAGAACTTTTTCGCCGTTGATCGTTACAACGTATTCACTTTTTCCATCAGTCTCATGCATCGTGTATAAGGTTAGAGCGTAGGTCCTTTTCTCGCCTGAAAATTTATGCTGAGCGGCGGCGAACTTCCCTCGGTAGGCCTCGTTCGCTGCATTGATTGCCAATGCTCCTCGAACCTTGTCGACGTAGTAGGGGACGAATCCGTCGACGGCGGTTGTTTTTAATTCGACTTTAGCCTTCAGGAACATCGGGTGGAAGGTTCCCTCCGAACGTTCATTGGGTGAAGCATATGACTCGGGTTCCGTAAAAGTAGCCAACAGCTCTTCCCCTTGCGGTTGGTAGTTTTCATCTAAGGCCGAGATGAACTTGTCGAATTCGAATCCATCTTCCCGCATCGAGCAATGGATCGTGTGCATTCCGGCCTCCGGATCGATGATTTATTTAGTGCCATTTACGCCGCAGTGATTTTCAGGAACTCTCTGGGCTGAGGACCAGGTCCATTGATACTTACTCGGTTAAAGCTGAATGCGTTGCCCGCTTTCGGGCCAGGTGCCATCAATCCCGACGTGGAGGCCATTTTCCTCGGCTCTGGTGCTAAACACCCGAACCTAGACTGTATATTCGCCGGGAGAATGGAAAAAGACGTTGCATGACAAAATACCCATTTTGCCGGGAGTATTTGAAAAATTGACTCCGGAAATCAACTGGTCCGAATGAGTTGTCCGGGTGTCAGGCAAAATCTCCAAGTAGGCTTTGCTGCTTGCAGAGCTGGCATGATTTCGGTCGCGGTCCTCAACGTTGGGGCCCGCATCGCCTTCGTGGATGACTTACCAGCGCCTGACCGAGTCGAGCGCTTGAGAAGCGAAGTCCTCTGCTTCCACGGAAGCCAGACCATTCGATTCCTGATAATTCCGGGCGCCGAAGAGGCTGCTGGTAAAAACGAGGGAAGTGAGGGTGACTTTTGAGATAATTCGCATTTCTGAAAGTGGCTGCAGAGGGGGATCGGCGATGTGTGAATTAATGAAATTTGGCGAATGAAAATGAAATGCAAGATGTCGGATTCTTTGCTTAGAGAGTGTCCAAAAAACCAGAATAGGCATTGCAGCAGCCATTTTTCTTCTTTGGCAAGGCATTGGTTCCCGCGTGTCCCAAGATTCTCCTCGCGGGACTGATATGGAATGCGCAACTGGCAGTCGATGATCTTACGCGATTTCTGCTTGAATGGGTAGCAAATGCTAGGTTTTCAAAATGGGCTCTTCCTCGATCCATCTCTCCAGGTCTTCATCTTTGAAGATGTATTGACACGTTTGATATTGATCAGCCAGTAGTGATTTTGTTCTCCGTTCCGCATAGCGCTGGCAATGCAGGAGAACCTTTACCTTTTGTCCAGGAGCTCTGACGAGACGGCCAAGAGCTTGATTCACTTTTTGGATACCAGGTTGCAAATAGGCTCGTTCAAATCCGTCAAGCTTTTTGCTTTGATAGTAGTCGCGCTTAGCCTGCTGAATGGCATTCACTTCCGGAAGGGCTGGGCTGACTACGATGGCGGCGTCGATTTTTCCGCCAATCATGTCTATCCCTTCTGCGAAGCTAGAGCCTAGTGTTAGAAAGATAATATCATGGAAGCGCATGGCTTCGTCGATGAACTCAGCACGGCTTGAAAGGCTTTCTCCCTTTCCTCTGCTTTGCGTAGCGATCCGGTAAAACGGATAGCCAATCGCGATCGCCTCATAGAGAGATTGCGCATACGCATAGGAAGGGAAAAAGACGACGATGGGGGAATGCCTCTCAGCTAATTTAGCAATGGTCGCCGCCGTTAGAGCCTCCCCATTTTTTCGACTCTTGAATCGGGTATCTATGCGTGTGTCGATCGCTATGTTGTAGGCACCCTCGAGCCATGGCGCGGGTGGAGCGACTCGTTGGGGAGGAGTGAGTTGATCGGCGAGTCCGCATTGCTCTAAAAATCCGTCGATCGGCTGGAAAGTGGCCGAAAGCATGAGGCATTCTTTAAACTGGGTCAGCGTTTCACGGATTTCCTGTGATGGATCAATGCAGGTGATCCTTATCAGTCCGTTCTGCGGGATCCAGGCGATGTACCGACTCGCGCTTTCTTTGAGAGCGGTAGATCCAGAAGACAGCGACCAAAGCGTATCGAGAGCTTCGGGAGTGATCGACTCGTAGGGCAGGGGGTCTGTGGAGAGCAGGTTGATCAGTTCGAGCAATAGATCCGTCAAGTCGTCGAGTTGCCTCAGTGTGAGAACATCTCCCTTCCGATAGGCCAAGCACTCATTGACGAGATTGGTGAGGGATTTACGGATCTTGTGGCCCGCTCCGATTTCGGACAGCTCTTCGATAAGTCCGTTCAAGGATAGGGCGCTAAGCTCTTTGCTTAAATTGGATTCAATCCGGGAGGGAAGGTTGTGGGCCTCGTCGATAATCAGGAAAGTGCGGGCTGGATCGAAGTCGGGCTGGTCGGCGAGAAGTCGGCTGCTGTTAGCTGAAAAGAGATAGTTGTAGTCGCCTATCCAGATATCTCGGTAGCCCAAGGCGGTACGCATGGTTTCGTAGGGGCAGATTCCGGCAGCAGCACTTGTTTCTTTGAGCGTATCGATTGAAATCGGTTTGGCGGTAGAGAGGAACATAGGCTCTAACGCAGACCGCCCCCATTTCTCTTCAAGGTCCGATAGGTAGGAACAGGTTTTGGTGGAGCATCGAAATTCCACGTTCACACAGTGTTCTGCCTTGTTTCGGATTTGCCAATAGGAAGCGGCTGACTGATCGGTCAGAAGGGCGTCGAGCCTTTCTGCGGCTTCGATTTGCCCGGTCGATTTACTCGTCAGATATACGATTCGCTCAACCTGTCCGGTGGCGAGACGATTCAGCGCGAATTCCCAGGCGACTCCCGTTTTTCCATAGCCGGTTGGCGCTTCAAGACAAACGATGGGTGAACGTTCAAACGCCTGATTGAGATCCTCTTGGATGGTTTCCTGTCCCGGTCGGGGTGTTTCGTAGGCGGGTTTAAATCGGAGCGCCCGGAGCCGAGACAAGCGTTCGAGCTTTCGGTCGAGATAGTCGGCCAAGACGTCCAGTTGATCGACGACTAGGGTGTCAAAGCGCTCGTCCAGCAAGAGGCTTTGGGTGATGCCGGAACCGAGTTCGATCAAGAAGAGGTCGAGGTCAACGCTACCGGTCGGTTGCGCCTCGATCCGATTCAAGAGCTCGCGATAGGTCAGCAACTGAATGCAATAGCTTTTGAATCGAGAGGAAACCTCCTCGGGTCTCAGAGGGAGGGGGGTGGTTACGGTTTTGATCTCGCGTAGATGGGTTCGATCTTTCTGGGAGCGAATTTGATCGATCCGGCCGTTGAGCCTTAACGTCCAGCCCCGCCACTCCACATCTCCTTTGATGGACTGTTCATTGGAGAACCCCTCAGAGTCTGCTCGGTTCTGAATTTCCTGATGCCACTGCTGACCCGCGGCGGCACGCCAATTGCCAAATCCAAGGGGGTCGTTCCTTAGATTAAACGGTGAAAATCGGGCGAACTCGCCAACACTCATAGTAGCTACTTTTAAATCAGAGTCGATTTCCATCGATTAAACGCTGGTCGGGCTGACCCTGAATATCAAGCCCCGCCAGCGGCGAATTGATCTGAGGTAGCTTTGGATAGGTAGTGCTACGCTTAATATTAGAGTATTCCAGCCGTTTAACACGATTGGGATGAAATGGATCGTAACAGTCTCACTTGCGCTATTAAGCGGGTTTTCCAGTGCAGGGATGGATTTTAGCGAAAACCTGCTCCAGGGAATCAAAGGGGTCGGTCTGGAGGTCGCGCCTATGAGCATGCGTTCGAATCGGCTCGATCTGGATCAGTCTAGACTGAGGGAATATGCCTATCAGAGGCTGGACGAACTGCAGGTTGAAGTACTGTCTTCCTCGGAGCTGGATAAGATTCCCGGTCGACCTTTCCTTGAGGTCGGGGTCAATATTGCTCATGCTCAAGGTCCTAGTCACGTCTACTCGGTCACCTTGAAGCTGCGTGAGATGGCGATGCTGGAACGCCCCAAAGACACAACGGTTTCAATGGCGTTGAGCACTTGGGAGCGTGAGTCGATGGGGGTTGCCAATCGTCCCGAAGCAATCCTCCAAACGGTGGATCGCATGATCCGGCTTTTCTCGGAAGAGTACCACAAGACAAACGTGAAGGAGTAGCTCGACGCCGCTCCATTAAAGCCGGACAAAATCTGTTAACGTCCGCACTTGATCTCCCCAAGAGATATTCCCAATATTCTGGGCTTATGATTAAGCCAGAGACGAAAGCTTTGCACGAAGAGATCGAAAAACGAGCCGGTTACCTGTGGAGGTATCTTTGACGTCGACGGCAAGCGTAAGGAAATCGCAGCGTTTGAGGAAAAGATGGCTGCCGAGGGATTCTGGAATGACCAGAAGGCAGCTCAGGAAATTATCAGCGAGTCAAACAAGCTGAAACGAGTGGTTAATGGATTGACCGAGTTTAAAGCCAAGTTCGAGGATTCAAAAGCAATGGAGGAGTTGCTCGAGGAGGAAGGCGTTGATGAGAATTCGGAGGAAGCAGTCGAGCTCCAACAATCTGCTGAGCTATTAAAAGTGGCGTTGGATGAGTTAGAGATTCAGAGCTACTTGAAAGGGCCTCACGATCATTGTAATGCGATCCTGAGCGTGAATGCGGGTGCGGGTGGCACGGAATCGTGCGACTGGGCGGACATGCTCTTCAGAATGTACACTCGATGGGCTGAACGCCGGGAATTCAAAACGGAGATAATCGACATCCTGCCAGGTGAAGAAGCAGGCCTGTCAAAAGTTACGCTCCGTATTGAAGGAACCAATGCGTACGGTTACGCGAATGCGGAACGAGGGGTTCATCGACTGGTTCGTATCAGTCCTTTCGACTCCAATGCACGACGCCATACTTCGTTTTGCGCGGTGGACGTAGTCGCTGAAATTGAGGATGATGTCGAAATTGAGATCGAGGACAAAGATCTTCGGGAAGACACTTACCGCGCCAGTGGCAAAGGCGGGCAGCACGTAAATAAGACTGACTCAGCGGTTCGATTGACCCACATCCCAACGGGAATCGTCGCCGCGTGCCAGACTGAGCGATCTCAGCATAAAAACAGGGCCACGGCCATGAAGATGTTGAAAGCTCGCATTTACGAGAAGCGAGAAGACGAAAAACGGTCTGAGCTCGAAAAAGTCTATGGGGAAAAAGGGGAGATCGGCTGGGGCAACCAGATCCGAAGCTACGTTTTTCAGCCCTACCAAATGGTAAAGGATCTGCGTACCGGAGTGGATACGGGAAACGTGCAAGGCGTGATGGATGGCGACATCGATAAGTTCATAAATGCCTGGCTTCGGGCCGGTTCTCCAAGGCACCGGAACAAGGATATACAAATTGAGGATTGAGATTGCTACTTCCCGGCCCGCATTAGCCGATCGAACGAAATTGCTGAATGCGCATCGTCGAAGAAATCGAAACCAAATTGCAGTTGTTATTAGAATAGATGGATTTCACTGACCTACAGGAAGCGTTTGCCCGCCAGGAATTGTTTGAAGGGAAAACTTGGCGGACATC
This sequence comes from uncultured Opitutaceae bacterium, assembly GCA_937942145.1. Taxonomy (GTDB): domain Bacteria; phylum Verrucomicrobiota; class Verrucomicrobiia; order Opitutales; family Opitutaceae; genus Pelagisphaera. The sequence continues at coordinate 16,083 of CALDFV010000293.1, read as the reverse complement.
GCCTGAACCTTGGAAGCTAAGTGCTGAAATTGTGTCTGCCCTAGAGGGGATAGGTCAGGCGAGTTTGGATTTCTACAAGGCTCTTGAGGTTTTGTATTCGCGTTCTGCGGACGGAAAAAAGCTTTTGCGAAACAAGGAAGTTTACGCTCCCTGGGTCGCTGAGTATTTAGATCGAGGCAAGCCCTCAGAGCTGGTCGCTATCAGTCGCAGCAAAGCTTGCAAAGGGAGGATCCCCCCCGTGATTCGACCCGACCTGCTCGTGACGGCAGAAGGTTTCTCCATTACTGAACTCGACTCGGTTCCGGGGGGTATTGGGTTGACCGCCTATTTGAATGCCTTGTACGAGGGGGATTCTCGGTTTCCGATTCTCGGCGAAGAGAAGGCGATGGAAAAGGCCTTCTACCGTCGGCTCGCTTCCTTGGCTCCCGAAAAGGACAATCCTGTTATTGTGATCGCGGTGAGTGAAGAGTCAGCGACTTACAAGCCAGAGATGGACTGGTTGGCGGATCGGCTGCAACTGATGGGGCACCGAGTTTTCAGTTTGCATACAGATGAGGTTTTCCCTCTCGGAGGGGGGCTCTGCTTTGATATCGAGGGCAATCCTGAGAAAATTGATGTCGTCTACCGTTTCTTCGAATTGTTCGATTTGGCGAACATAAAGACCTCCCAGTTTATCATAGAAGCTTGGGAAAATGGGGAGATCGCCCTCGACCCGCCCTTACGACCCTTTTTCGAGGAAAAGTCGACTCTAGCGCTTTACCATCATCACTTGTTGAGAGAGTTTTGGCGGGAGAGCATTTCAAAAAAGTCGCGGAAGATTTTGGATAGTCTGATTCCTAAGTCATGGATCGTCGACCCATCACCGCTTCCTCCCGGAGCGGTGATCGATGGACCCCTGGCTCAAGGGAGACAACTGCACAGTTGGATGGACTTGGCAGAGGCGAGTCAGAAAGAGCGCAATCTCGTATTAAAGATCTCCGGATTCCACGAAACGGCCTGGGGTTCGCGTAGCGTCGTGATTGGAAATGATGTTTCTAAAGAAGAGTGGGCCAGTAGCTTGACGGAAGCCTGTGATGGAGCCGATTCGCATCTCCATGTTATTCAGGAATTTCGAAAGTCAATTCGCCTGAGTCATCCGCTTTATTCCCTGGACGGAGAGGTATACGACGCATCAGGCAGGTTAAGATTGAATCCCTATTATTTTGTCAACGGGGACCAGGTCGAACTAGCGGGAGCCTTGGCAACCTTTTGTCCGCCCGACAAGAAAATCATCCATGGGATGGAAGATGCGGCGATGCTACCGTGTTCTGTGACGGATTAGGTCGAAGGTTATTCCCAGGTTGTTCTTCGACTTATTCACAAATGAGTATTTGGAGTTGTCAGGTTTCCATTTGGACGTTCATTTTCGGCCCCTTACATGTATCTGAGCTCTCTAAAAGCAAACGGCTTCAAAAGTTTCGCCGACTCTACCCATCTTCATTTTGAACCGGGCGTGACCGCTGTGGTCGGACCCAATGGATGTGGCAAAAGCAATATTGCGGACGCAATCCGTTGGGTTTTGGGTGAGCAAAGCGCCAAGGCATTGCGAGGAGGGAAGATGCAGGACGTCATTTTCGAAGGAACGGACAGACGCAAACCACTGAATATTTGCGAGGTCTCGATCATTCTTACGGACTGTGAGAAAGAGTTGGGGCAGGATTTCAATGAGGTCGAGCTCACGCGTCGGGTGCATCGCGATGGAGGAAGCAACTACTACATCAACGGGAAGGCTTGTCGGCTAAAGGACATTCAGCGGCTTTTCATGGATACGGGTGTTGGTCGGACTTCCTATTCGATCATGGCCCAAGGTCAGATTGACCAAATTCTTTCGTCCAAACCTGAGGAACGGCGAGCGGTATTTGAAGAGGCGGCGGGAATATCGAAGTACAAAGCCCAACGGAAAGAGGCCCTCAACAAGCTTGCCCATGTAGAAACGAATTTGGATCGCGTCACGGACGTAATATCCGAAATCAATCGCCAGATCGGGAGTCTCCGACGGCAAGCGACTAAGGCGATCCGCTACAAGAAGCTTAGCTACAAGCTGCGTCATCTAGATGTTGGATACAGCGCTTACCAATATGGCGCATTGAACTCCACTTTGGGCGACATCGACAAGAGCGCTGGGAGTCTGCAGGGAGAGGTTGACGAGCTTCAGAAGGAATTGGAAAACAAGGATTCCAGTCTGACTGTCTACAAAGAGGAGCGCCAGTCCTTGATCCAGAAGATTCAAGATGCGCAGCAGGCGGTTTTTGATCTTCGTACCATGAAGGAGCAAATTGCGAACGAGTCCCACATGGCGGACATTCGGATCACTTCCACGAAGGAGCGAATCGAACAGGCCCAACAGGAAATTGCGTCTTTTGAGACTCAGATAGGGGAGTTTGCGACACGGCTGGATGAACACTCGGTCGACAAACAGCTTCATTTGGATGTACTTGGAAATTCGGATGAAATCTTCCAGGAGCGTAATCGCGAACTGGCGGACATTGAGGCTAAGCTCGAATCTTCTGAGCGAGAAATCCAAGCGCTGAGAACTCAAGCTCAGGAGGCGGAGCAGGTCTTGCATCAAAGTCGTGACGAGACATCCAGCCTCGAAGTTGAAACGGGAACCAGCACCAGCCGTCTAGAGCAGGTCAAGAAAGAGCTCGCTGAGCAAAGTAAGGGACAATCTCAGGCTCAGGAGTCTTTGGATACGTTCAATCAAGGAGTTTTAGAAACGGAGACGAAGCGCTCCGAATTGGAAACGGCTCTGGAGGTCGCCAGAGACAAAGTGTCCGAATCAAGGGTTGCGTTTCGAGCAGCTCAAGTCGGGATTCAGGAGCTGGATCGCACGGTTGCCCAAAAGACTGCCCGCGTAAAATTGCTACAGCAGTTGCAGGAGAAGCTGGAAGGCTATGGAGAAGGAGCCAAAGCTCTTTTGAAGGGAAAGATGGGAGGCGATTTGGGAGGGCAATCCTTTTTGGCTATTGCGTCCAATTTGTCAGTAAAGAATGGATATGGACAAGCGGTTGAAGCGCTTCTTGGGTCTGCGGTAGAGGCGGTCGCGGTTGGCGATGCGGATACGGTTATTGAAGTTTTCCGTCAACTAGAGGAGCGGAAAATTGGGCGGGTTTGTATGAAGCTGCTCAATGTCGGAGGATCGACAGGAGATGTTTCCGGCTTACCCGAATGGATAGCGCCCGCTTTGGATTTCATTTCCATTGGAGATGAAAACGACGCCCTTAAATCCGTCTTGTCGGCGAGTTACATAGTAGCAGATATCGCGAAGTTCCTTAAGTGGTGGGAGTCGCATCCCGATTTTCGCTTTCTGCAAATCGCTTCTAAAAAGGGTGAGTCAGTAGATAGTCGAGGTCTCGTCACCGGCGGCTTTAAGAACGCCAAGAACTCGAGCATTCTCCAGCGAGAGATCGAGCTGAAGCAAACGTCGAAGGAACTCGAGGCGGATCAGAAATCCCTGCAGAAGTCCCGTGACGAAGCGGAAAAGATCAACAAGGTTTTGGAGAAATCCGAGGAAGCGGTTGAGTCGCATCGCAAAGATTTGAGTGAAACAAGCCAGGAGCTTTCACGACTGCAGGCAGAAGTTCGTAACGCGGAAAAAACGCTCAACGATCAGAAGCAGAAGGCGGAGCGCCTTGAGAGAGAGAAGTCGCTCTTGAATGAAACGCTTTCTCGCGCTTTGGAAAAACTTGAATCGGCCCGTTCACGATCAACGAGTGGACAGGAGCAGCTTGCTGAATCCCGAGAGAAGCTCGAAAAGGTGGAAACCAGTCTAGCAGCCATTCGGGCGGAACGGGATAAAAAACGGGAAGTGCTTTCCCAGGCGAAATTCGATTTGCAGGAAAAGAAGCAAAGGCTGGATATGCTCGAGCAGGGTTTTGTTGAAATTGAGCAACGTCGATCTGAGCTGACTCGATTGACGGAATCCAAGACCTCGGACATTGCCCAGTGGGAAACTCAAATTCAAGAGCAGCAGCAAGTCAAGGAGGGCGCAATTGAACGTAGTGAATCCTTAGATGGCGAGCTAGAGGAATCCAAGCAGGTTGTTGAGCAAACCCGGGAAACGCTGGTTTCGATCGAGGACAAGGTTGGAATTCTGGAGAAGGAACAGTCTTATACCCGTGAGAAGGTAGAGGGACTTCGTTCGAATCTAAACAACCAGCATATTCAAATCGCGGAAAAACGGTCCCGACTGGAGTTCGTCCACGAGGAAATTGAGCGTGAGTATGGAATTGATCTCAGCTTGGTTGACTGGAAGTTCGAGGTTTGGAAAGCGAGGCAGCCAGTTGAGAACCTGCCTAAATTGGATCTGGATGCTTCAGAATCTGAGGCGGACGAAGACCTGGATAGCAAGGGTGGTGATACCGAGCTGGCACAGGAGACTGAGGTAAGCGATGATAGCGTAGAAGTAGAGGTATCGGAAGATGTCGAGGCGGAACCTGCTTCGGTGCCTGGTGATGCGGCTCATAAAGTGCCGTCTGAGGAAGAGCTGGAAGAACTGGATGCGACGAATTGGAGCAAGGTGAAGGCAGAGATTAAGTCGCTGCGTAAACGTGTCCAAGGTATGGGAGCGGTGAATACGGATGCGATTGAGGAATATGGGGAGCTGCGTGAGCGTCACCTTTTCCTTAAAACGCAGTGTGATGATCTAATCACATCACGCGACAAACTGGTTGCGGCAATTGAGGAAATCAACCTGAAATCACGAGAGCAGTTCTCCGAAACATTCAGCCAGATTCAGGCCAATTTTAAGCACACGTTCGAAACCCTATTTGGAGGAGGAAAAGCGGATCTAAAGCTGATTGAGGCTGAGGATGTATTGGAGAGCGGTATTGATATCGTAGCCCAACCCCCGGGTACTCGCTTGAAGAACATTACCCTCCTTTCTGGTGGACAGAGGACGATGACTGCGGTCGGATTGCTCTTTGCCATCTACATGGTGAAGCCCAGCCCCTTCTGCCTACTGGACGAGCTGGACGCTCCGCTAGATGAATCGAACATCGGGCGCTTTACAGGCCTGCTCAAGCAGTTCACGTCCCAGTCACAGTTCATCATTATAACTCATAACAAACGCACGATCCAAGCAGCCACAGCGATATATGGAGTGACGATGGAAGAAAAGGGCGTTTCGAAGGTAGTATCGATGAAGTTCAATTCCGAACACGACGATCCAGATATCGTAAGCCTGCAGTTGGAAAAAGAGGCGGTGCCGGCGTAGTGACGATCCCTTGACGGACTTAAGCTGGTTTCCCTTCTACGTTTTCCACTTTGAACGCAGTGCCGTAGGCAACAAGTTCCGCGGCTTCGGCCATAACCATTGAAGCGGTGAGGCGGGTTTCCACAAGCGAGTTTGCTCCCATACGTTTCGCCTCGGCGGTCATTCGGTCTATCGATCGTTCGCGCACTTCCCCCATGAATTTGGTATATTCATGGATTTCTCCTCCCTCGATTCCAGCCATGATATCCGTACCGATGTGGCGGGCACGGATTCGGTTGCCGCGGACGAGACGGTAAATGGCGACGATTTTCTTGTTGGGGACTTGGTCAGTTGTGCATATAATTATTCATCGATGTTTTTGTAGGGATCTTTTGACTAGGTGGAGGCCCGACTGCAGATGACAAGCACGAGTAGAATGCTGAATCCTATAAGCAAAGCGGTCATGACGGTTTTCGCATTTAGTCGGAAAGGACCGCTTTTGAAAAAGAGCGGGTAACCCGCTATTGTGATGAGGATAGTCAAGGGAGTGACTAAAGGGAGCCAAGCAAAACGGCATAGAAACGATCCAGGAAGTTTAATTGAACTATGGATACAATATATTTTCTAAAAGCATCTTAACAAGCGTCGGCCGCATCTTCTCGGTTGCCCATGAATCCGAAGGCGTGAGCGTAAGCTTGGCTTCGGTAATCTTCTACAAGAAACTCAAAACCCGTGGTATTGCGATGCTGAATGCAGGGGTCGTTGGCTTTGGTTTAGTTCATGGAAGAAATTTGTTTTCTATTTAGTCAAACCGACAGCGTCTTTAAATAGCCAAAGTTTTTGGGCCTTTTTTGGATAGCGTATGGAAGGAGGATATTTGTAATCTTGATGCGAGAGGCTCAATGAATCAATCTTGGTTAGTGATATCGTGGTTGAGACAATTTTTTGCTGTGGAGGATCGCACTTCAAAGTCATCGATCGGAAGGAGGGGCGAGCAAGAATCGGAGCGTTTCCTCAGAGCAAAAGGATACAAGATTCTAGCCCGCAATTGGCGAGCGGGCAAGGACGAGATTGATCTCATTTGCAAGGATGATGAGATTCTTGTGTTTGTTGAAACACGAACGCGTCGGACCGGGGCACTGGTCGGCGGCTTTGACTCTATTGACGCACGCAAAAGAAAGGCCTTAAATCGTGTATGCCGCGCTTACATTGCGAAGCTCAAGCCTCATCCGAGTTCCTTCCGTCTCGATGTGGTTGAAATTGAACATGAAGAGGGAGAGATTCTGGCGACCCGGCATTTTGAAAACGCGGTTCTTTTTGGCAAGGAAGCCGGAAGAGGTCACTAGCGCGATCCGCTATTCGCTTCTTCATTGGAGCAATGTAAAGAACGGTGTCTATCGGCTTTACAAGATTCTGTGGACGGGACAGTTTCGGCTTTCCCGCATCAACTGACTACCATTGATTCTCTATGTCACAAGATTCACGCCATCCCTTTTTGAAAGGTCTCAGTAAGCACAGAGGGGCACAGCCCACGATCATCACCATTTTTGGCGCTTCTGGAGACTTGTGCGCGCGAAAACTCGTACCCGCTATTTACAATCTTGCGGCGGACAATCTCCTTCCAGCCGAATTCTCGCTTATTGGCTACGGCCGTAAACCTATTCCGGATGAAGAGTTTCGTAAGCTGGCCCACGATTCGATTAAAGAGTTCTCGCGCCGATCGCTGAACGAAGAAATTTGGAAACGGATCGAGGATAACACTTACTATTGTAGTGGCGGCTATGATGAACTCGACGCGTTCAAGGCTCTTGAAGCGAAGATTGAGTCCATCGAGAAAGGAATGGGTCGTGAGGCCCAAAGCGTCATTTACATATCGACACCCCCATCGGTCTTCGAACCGATTATTGTTAACCTTGGGGCCAGTGGTTTGGCGACCCGGTACCGTGACTCGGACAGTCACACCAAGGTGGTGATCGAAAAGCCCTTTGGCAAGGACCTTGAGTCGGCTCGACATTTGAATAAGGTGATCCAAGGCGTGCTTCAGGAGCGACAGGTGTATCGAATAGACCACTACTTAGGTAAGGAAACAGTACAAGACTTGCTGGTACAGCGTTTTGCAAATTCGATTTTTGAGCCCCTCTGGAATCGCCAGTATGTGGATAATGTGCAAATCACGGTATCCGAATCACTGGGTGTCGGAACGCGAGGCGGGTATTACGAGCAGAGCGGGGCTACACGGGACATGATCCAGAATCACACCATGCAGCTCCTTGCCCTGACCGCTATGGAGCCCCCCGTCTCACTGGATCCGGAAGCGATTCGAGATGAAAAGGTGAAACTGCTCAAGGCGATCAAGCCGCTCAACCTGGACTATGCTCACAGCGACGTTGTTCGAGCCCAATACAAAGAAGGCCTTGTCGATGGAGCGAAGGTCCAAGGGTACCGTCAAGAGGAGGGCGTTTCGGCTGATTCGGAAACTGAAACTTATGCGGCGTTGCGGTTGAATATTAGCAATTGGCGATGGGAAGGGGTCCCCTTTTATTTGCGGTCTGGAAAACGGATGCCTCGTAGAGTCACGGAAATTGCGATACAGTTCAAGCGCCCGCCATCAACGCTGTTCAGCGAAAACGAAATGTTTAATCTGGCAGCCAATTCCCTCGTGTTTCAAATTCAGCCAGATGAAGGTTCAACCGTTTTGTTGAACGCGAAAATACCGGGATTGCAGACTCGCACTCAGCCCGTTAAGATGCACTTCAAATATAGCGCGACTTTTGGTTCCAACACGCCAGAGGCGTACGAAAGACTAGTGCTAGATGCTATGCTCGGCGATGGAACGTTGTTTATTCGGGGTGATGAAACAGAAGCGTCCTGGAATCTAATTACTCCCCTGCATGATTTTTGGGCTAGTGAAGGTCAGAGAGGTATGGAAAATTATGTATCTGGATCATGGGGACCGCTGGCAGCGGACCGACTTCTTTGGGATAATACGCATGAATGGCGGAGGCCTTAACCGGTTTGATATATGGTTGAATGCCTAGCAACAGAACATAACGAGATCTATCGGGGTCTTCCGGGATTGGAGGTTCCCGTGGGCGAAGCCTTGGTCTCACTCTCAAATATGTGGGATGCTCCTGCGTCTTCGGAGGGAAGCCGTGCTCCATCGGAGTTCAGAGCATCCAGAATGAATTTCATTCTTCACTTTGGTTTTGAAGCCTCCACCGAGGAGTCTGAGGAACTCTTTCAGTCAGTAATTAGTTTTTCCCGGCGGTACCCTTGTCGAATCATTGCCCTGTGCCCCTCTCGCGATAAGAATGCGACGGGGCAGGGGATTGTCTGCAAGATTTTCTCGGAGTGCTACATTGGAGAAGGGCAAGGGGATATGAGTTGCTGTGAAGCGATCATATTTGGTTACACACTCAAGGAGAAACAGTATCTTGAGGATCAAATTTCCATATTCCTGGAAAGCGACCTCCCAACGTACTACTGGCCCTATCGTTTCGATTCGCCGGAAAATCTCTCGGACTACCAGTCTTTTTTCAAAAACGTAAATCGTGTCGTGATCGATACCGCCTCTGAAACGTATCAGCCGCATATGCTGGATATCGCAGAGCCTGAAAAGGTGTATGACTTGGCATTCGCCCGGACACTCTCAGTGAGACAGAGTATTGGGCAATTCTTCAGCGTATTTTCTGCAGAGGACATCGTTGATGGATTGAAGAGGATTGAAATCGTGACCTCCGCGGATTACGAAGCGGAAATGGTCGCTTTAAGTAATTGGATACAAAGCGTTCTGGGGGATTGCGGAAACTGCGTCGATAAAACCAAACCAGCAGAAAGCGTTTCCTGTAGTTTATCTGTCGATCCACAGTCTGTTCCAACGCTGAGATTTTCATACGGCAACGGCAGCTCCGCCGAATGCATGCTGGATTTCAAATCAGGAGTGGCGCACTTGAGGGCAAACATTGGTGGAGACGAACATGCTATGAACGCTGCGATCCATTTGCTCAATCCGGATGATGCCTTGGCTGAGTCGCTATTCTTTGGCTAGGGCTAGTTTTCGGTCTCAATTTGGTTGGGAAATCCGCTCCTATGCAAAGCGGGACTTTCGTTGCCAGTCTTGTGGTTTGGCAGGAAGGACCGGCTCGGTCCTTCGACTGGGCTCAGGCTCTTCGACCGGTCCTCCCTGCCCATAATGGGCGCTATCAACCGTTTACCCGCGCTGTTGGACCGTATTTGTCTCTCTGGATTCGCTATTCTAGAGAAAGCCACACCTTGGAATTCTTCCGAAACTCAGTGGTTGCGATTGAGTTCAAGTTTTCGAGAATAGCTGCTTCCAAATGCTCTTAAACGGTTCACAGACATTGCGATCCTGCTTTCATCCCTTGGTTCAAAAGTGGTTTGAGGTAAAGTTCAAACAACCAACAGAAATCCAGGAGAAGGCGTGGGAGCTGATAGCGGCAGGAGAACATTCTCTGATATCGGCTGCGACGGGTAGTGGAAAAACGCTCGCAGCTTTCCTGTGGGCGATTGACCAACTCGCATCTGGAAAATGGGAGCTGGGCCGAACCCGGGTGCTTTACATCTCTCCTTTGAAAGCGCTGAACAACGATATTCGCCGCAACTTGCTTGAGCCACTGACCGAATTGAAGGAGTTCTTTGAAAGAGAGGGTTTGGCCTGGCCGAATATTCGTGTGATGACTCGAAGCGGCGATACCGCTCAGGGCGATCGTAGAAAGATGCTACGAAACCCGCCTGAGATCCTGATCACGACCCCAGAGAGTCTGAATCTAATGCTAACCTCGGTAGATGGGCAGAGGGCCCTTCTTGGGGTGAAGTCGCTTATACTAGATGAGATTCATGCGGTAGTTGGTGGTAAACGAGGCGTTTATCTAATGACCGCGGTGGAGCGCTTGGCACACTTGAACGGAGAGTTCCAGCGTATCGCTCTGTCCGCGACGGTTCATCCCATGAATACGGTTGCCGCGTTCGTTGGCGGATCGATCGTCGAGGGCGGACGGTTTATGTCTCGTCTGGTGAAGCAAGCAAATGTGGCCCAGCAAAAAGAGTATGCGATCGATGTGCGCTTTCCGGAAGAAGCGAATGAGGATCTTCCTGACGACGACTTTTGGCACCCGATTGTTCAGGATCTGAAAGAGATCGTGGCATCAAACAATTCAACGTTGATTTTCGTGAACAGTCGGCAGCTCTGTGAGAAAATTACTTATAAGATAAATCGAGACGAATCTGTCCCGATTGCCTACTCCCATCATGGATCGTTGTCCAGAGAGATACGCTTTGCGGTGGAGCAAAGGTTAAAAAACGGGGAGCTTAAAGCGATCGTCGCTACGAATTCCTTGGAGATGGGAATCGATGTGGGCTCCTTGGATCGTGTAGTGATGGTACAATGCCCCGGTGTGATTTCGTCCGCTGTGCAAAAGGTGGGTAGGGCGGGGCACCAGGTAGGCGCGATTAGTCAAGCGACTGTTTTTCCTTCGCATTCACGCGAATTTCTGGAAGCGGCGGTACTATCCAAGGCAATTAAAGAGCGAGACATTGAAGCGGTTCGACCTATCGAGTGCCCTTTGGATGTGCTGGCTCAGATAGTCGTATCAATGGCGGGTTCAAAGAATTGGGATGTCGAAGAGCTCTTCCTCGTTATTAAATCGAGCTACTCTTTCCGCAATTTGCAACGCGAACCGTTTGATCTTGTTCTTGATATGTTGGCAGGGCGTTACGAATCGAGCCGGCTACGGGAGCTCAAGCCGAGAATATCCATCAATCGTATCGATAATACGATTACGATTAGAAAAGGAGCTATTCTCGCCTACTACTTCTCCGGAGGAGTCATACCCGATAGAGGCTATTTCCATTTGCGGCTTGAAGGCCCCGGGTCGCGTATAGGAGAGCTTGACGAGGAATTTGTGTGGGAGCGAAGTATTGGAGATTTGTTTACACTAGGAGCTCAAAGTTGGCGAATCGATCGAATTACTTACAATGACGTTTTCGTAACACCGGGATCAGGAACCGGTCCGATGCCCCCTTTCTGGCGATCGGAGGAGTTTAATAGAGACTTTCACTATTCATCGAGGATAGGGGAGTTTCTGAGTTGGGCGGATGAACAAGTAGAAGGAAAAGGATTTCAGCAAATTCTTGAGTCGGATTTCGCTTTCAATCCGACGACTGCAAAAGCGTTGACCGAGCATTTACGAAGTCAGAAAGCCGCGACGCGGAGACCTCTGCCGCATCGTCACCATATTTTAGCCGAATTTGTGGATACGGCTCCCGCGGGTGCCCCTGGTCGGCAGTTAATACTGCATACCCATTGGGGAGGAAAGGTGAATCGACCGTACGCATTGGCTCTTGATGTGGCATGGGACGAACACTTTGGGCACCGGGCGGAGGTTTATGTAAACAATGACTGTGTTGTCGTTACACTATCTGAAGAGGTGAATCTAGATGAGGCGCTTCGATTGGTGACGTCCTCAAATGTTGAGTCGCTGCTCCGTAAGCGGTTGGAAGACTCTGGCTTTTTCGGAGCTCGTTTTAGTGAGGCGGCAGGTACGGCTCTTCTGATAACAAGGCATAAAGCGGGTCAGCGATTACCGCTCTGGCTCAGTCGAATGCGATCGAAGAAGCTGCTTGACTCAGTGCGACGCTACGAAGATTTCCCGATGATGCTAGAGGCTTGGCGAACTTGCTTAAAAGATGAGTTCGATATGGAGTCGCTAAAGCAGGTGCTAGTCGAATTAGAGTCGGGTCTAACTGAAATTTCCACTACACGTGTTTCGGCAGCGAGTCCCTTTGCCCGCTCCGTAGCCTGGCGGCAAATCAACGATGTGTACATGTACGACTCGGATGATCCGAGAGGAGGGGAGCGTTCGAATTTACGCGAGGATCTCATAAGTTCGGTTGCCTTTGATGATGCCTTGCGACCAAGGGTAGTGGAAGCGATCACTAGTGAGTTTGAGTCTAAGCGAAAACGACTGGCCCCTGGATATGCGCCCAGCGACGAGATTGAATTGAAGGAGTGGCTAAGGGATCGAATTGCGATCCCGGGTGATGAATGGAACCAGCTTTTGGAGCAGATTGAATGGATTCCCAAAATAGCGGATCGTGATCCGGTTTGGTCGCCGCCCTTTGAAATTGAGCGACTGGGTGGATGCGTTTATCTGCAGGAGGAGTCCAAGCGGGTCGATTCTCTCTTTTCGTTGGATTCGGATCCCGCTTTGTTCACAGAGTGGCTATCTTATTATGGACTGGTTTCGCTGAACCAGCTCCGCGATACGTTCCCAGAAGAGCATAAAAATTTGGATACGCTCATATCTGCTCTATTCGACGAAAGAAGGTTGGTTGCAGGTCGTTTGAAGAAAGGTAGCGAAGAGGTCTTTGTCTGTGAGTACGAAAATTTCGAAATTCTTCTTCGAATGCAAAGAGCAAAGAATCGACCCGTATTCGATCCTTTGCCCCTAAGTGCGCTGGGACCTTTTTTAGCGGAGCGCCAAGGAGTTTTGGGACTGGAAAAGAACGGTTATTCTGTAGTGGAGATCTTGGAACAACTTACATTGTATAGTGAGAGGGTTGGGTCTTGGGAGGAGGATATTCTCCCAGCTCGGTTGCCTCAGTATCGAACGGCGACACTAGACGGTTGTCTGGTGGAAGAAGGTGTCGAGTGGTTTGGAACCGGCGACAAGTGGATCGCCTTTCGCTTCCTGGATGAGAGGGAGTATTTGGAGCCGTCGTTTGATGGTCCGATTTCATCGGAGGAAAAACACGTTCTCGGCATATTGAGCGATGCTTCTGGAGGTCGATTCGATTTTCACGTTTTGCAAGAAAGAGCTAGGCTTGATGCGAGTAGGCTTGAAGAGAGTCTTTGGTCTCTCGCTTGGAAAGGAAAATTAGGGAACGACTCCTACGCTTCAATTCGGAGGGGAGCGTTGGCCAATTTCTCAATTGCCGGAGCCACTAAATCTCAAAATTCGCGTCGCGAGAAACTAGCTTCAGGAAGAGCTCGAATCGGTAGGCGTACGAGAATGCTCGCAACTTCGAACACGATTGCCTATCCGGGAAATTGGTTCCTGTTCGAAGAGACTGATTTAGAAGTGGACGAGGTGTCATTTCTGGAGAGGCATAAGGAGCGGGCAAGGATCTTGCTTGATCGATATGGAATCCTTTTCCGTGAGTTGCTTGCGAGGGAGCTTCCAGGTATGCGGTGGAAAGACGTATTCAAGGCTCTACGGCTCATGGAATTGTCAGGGGAAATTTTGGCGGGAGCGTTTTTCGATGAAATTCCAGGGCTCCAGTTTGCTTCACATGAGGCCTTGAGAAGGTTGCGTCAAAAGCCAAGGAAACAATCGATCTACTGGCTCAGTGCCATCGACCCGGCCTCACTGTGTGGACTGGGACTAGAGGCATTGAAAGGCAAGGTTCCCAAACGACTGGCGTCTACGCGACTCGCCTATCGTGGAGAGGAGCTCCTTTTAGAAGTTCTACGTAGTGGAAAATCAATGATCTTTCATATTCCACCGGAGGATCCAGATGTTGAGCGTGCCCTGGAGCCCATTCGACATATGCTGACACGTTCTTTCAATCCGATTCGCACAATTCAACTCGAGACGATCAACGACGAAGACGCCAGAGTCAGTCCGTACCTCGAGTTGCTTGGCGCTAGTTTTCGTCTTCATTGCGACCACAAGCGGGTAGTGATTGAAGGTGTAAGGTGAAATAAGCCTCTTGATGACATTGGTGCTGACCCAAATACGTTGTCGTCCTCCCTTTAGTCCTCTCCCTGAAACGAGCTGAAAATTCCCCCCTCTTATTTAAGAAGAATCGAAATTCCGCCGGTCGTCGGTCTTTTCAAGCCCCTAAGGCTTCGTTGAATTCTCGAAAGAACATGAAGACGATTACGGCGCTTCCAATCACTTCCGGGGCAATCAGCAAAAGTCCTGTGGATAGGCCAATCTGGGAAGCTTGAAAAATGATGAGACTGGAGAGAATCAGGCAGAGACCCGATACGAAGAGAAAACTTAAACTATAGGTTGGAACCGTCCGTCCGCTCATCGAATAGAGTTCTCGAAAGTAGTGCATGGAAAGAAGGATGAACACAGTCATCGCGAAGAATGGTCCGACATCCGATTGAGGCAATGATAGCAGAGTATTGTAGAGACCGTGTACCACGATCATGATCCCGAAAATGTAGAAAAAGTCGTTGTAGCTCCCACGCCGTAAAGCCCGGCAAAGATACAGCCCTCCCATCCCCGTCAGGGCGATATGGAAGAAGTTTGCGGTCAGAAACCGTCCTGGAGCCGCGAGGGCGAGCGATTGTGAGAAGTATCCAATATTCTCTTCCGCTGCGAAACCGAGTCCTACGAAGCTGGCAACGATGAATGCGTCGCGCTCTTCGCCTCGCTTGGCGAAGTAGATCGCAAAAGGCAGAAAGAAAAGCAGCTTGCAAAACTCTTCTCGCAAACCAACCCCTCCGATGAAGAAGGCAAGCATCCGGATGAGGTCTCCATCTGGCTGATACCCAACGTAAGTATCCTCGACGATGACAAGGAAAACAGTTGGGATCGTGCTTAGCGCTCCAGCGAAAAGCGCGAGCAAGCACAAGGCGCTGGTTCGACTTAGCCAAGGACTTATCTGGCCGAGTCGGAACAGGAGGGCCGCCCAAACAATTGCGGTGATTCCTGCGATGATGGCCATCGGCACATCGAAATTTGAGAAACGTTCAAAGGGGAGTAGCTTAGCGACCTCCAGCCAATCCTTCTGGTGGGTGGCAATGTCGAGTCGAACGCGGGAACTGATGAGCTCCTCATAAGCTGGGTCGGTGAGAAGCGCTTGCAGCTCGTCGAATTTGTCATTGCGAAGCAGCATGTTGACAGCGCGTTCGCGGGATTGTCGGGCATCGGGGAATTGGCCTTCTCGCTTAAAGTAGGGGTAGGCTCTGTGGTAATAGCCATTTCGCGCTTCAATCTCTCCCAGAAGTCGGTTCGCGTATCGCGGTGGGAATTCCTGAGAGGCTTTCGATTCCAGATTTTCTCTCCGAGGATCTTCCGGGTCTGCAAAGGAGGCTAGATAGTCTCCTAGCATCGATGCCAGCTCTGTGTCGAATTGACCGCCCAATAGTCCATCGATACGCTTTGCCAATTCGCCTTGATAGTACGGGTAAATATAGGGCCCGATAATAAAGAACTCCTCTATCGTAATGCCTTCGTTTTCCAATTGGGCAATCAAGGCGGTCGGAGCGATGCTGCTTTTACCGAGGGAGTTGTCCGAGTAGGGAAAATTTGGATTCGAGAATTCGAGGGCAATACGCTGGCGGAGCTGGCCTGCTTTTGAATCAGTAAGCAAATCGACCAGAGCCCCGATGGATAACCCGCACAGCAGAATAGTGATAGCCGACTTCCAGATAAAGGATTGGCTATACGATTTCTGCCTTAGGTTGGTCTGCCAATTGCTCATGGGTCGGCTGCAGCTGTATTTTGAACAAACTGACTATAATAGTTGGAATTTAGTTGAGGCAGTTCATGCCGGACAAGCCTAATGATAATAAGGAGTCTTGGATCTCAAGATTGACAGGCGCATATGCGGCATATATATGTACTATGCGTACGACAATTGAATTACCGGATGAATTGCACCGCTCGGCTAAAATGGCTGCGGCAGAGAGAGGATCGACTTTTAGGGAGTTGGTTATGCAGGGGCTCAGGAAGGTTCTGAGCGAAGCGGCGGAAAAGCCGGACGCCTCCCGATTACCGAAACTTCCCCAAAGGGGGAGAAAGGCTTACGATTTAAGCAATGAGGAGATTGAATCCCTGCTGATGGCTGAGGACGCGAAGCGGTATGGACGTTCT
>CALDFV010000292.1 GCA_937942145.1 uncultured Opitutaceae bacterium | reverse complement strand
TGCTAAGGTAGGGCCGTTTATCCCTAAACGGCCGATACTTGTAAATTCAAAGCGGCTGCTCAGGGATCCGACTTCGCCAAGGCTACGACCGAAACGTAAGAAGCTTACCGTTCCTTAAACACCACTACTCGACCGTAATAGTGATCTTCTTGGAGATTACAGCGGGGGAATGAGGCAGGTGTATTTTGTCACCCAATACCAACTGCAGGGTATGCTTCCCCTGAGAAAGCTCAATCTTCGCTTCGGTTTGCCCTTTTCCAAAGTGCTTTACATTGTCGGTGGCCGGTAAGGGTAAATCTAGACTGGGCAGCTCGTCCAGATCAATGATTAGGTGATGGTGACCCGTATCCGGTATATCAACACCGGCCGGGGCCACTCCCATTCCGATAAGCCCAAAGCGAACGCGCACTGGAGACTTCACCGTCGCTCCATCCCTTGGAGAAATGATGTAGGCCTTCGCTCCCTTTGGTGAAGGAGTCTTTGGAAGCCCGTCAACGGCGATAAGCGGTGAGGCAAATAAAGATAGAATGATTAAGGATAGAACAGTTTTCATAATAGATAGATTTGATTAATTGAAAAATTGAGAGCAATAAGTATCCGTATTTTGGATAGTAAAATTTCACTTTGGGCTGAAAACCTACTCCGGCATATTGAAGAGCGTTTCATCCACCGGAACATTGGGTTCAAAGCTGGTGATTTTCATTACCATGCTCATGCCCATCATTTGCGCTTCGATATGGACGGGCATAAGTAAATCGCCCATCTTTTCGTAGGAGACCACTTTAGCGGAAACGGGCACGACCCCCTGATCGCCCATGTCCTCAATGGTTTCCATCTTTTGCATGAGTCCCGTCTCTTCTTCAAAATATAGGGTTTCCGGATGCGAGCCCTGGTCCGTGATACACTCCACGATCGTCAGGCCGTCATCACTCCTGCCCTTCACTTTTGCGGAGGTGTAGTTCTCCGACAGTTTCAGTCCCTCTTTGAAATCCGTCTCCGTCAGCAGTTTTTCCAGTTCGGCTCCCAAGAGCTCTCGACTTCCCTGAATCGGATCCATCGACCATCCCTTTTCGCCGTCATAACCCTGCTTCATTTGCCCCATCCCCGGAATATCCATAACCACGTAAATCTTATTCGGCTGCTTAAAGGAAACCTCCCGCTGCATGCTCATACCAATTGCCGGCATCTCCATCGTCATGCCCATCAACGCCGTTTCTATATCCGCATAAGCTTCCTCCCCGCCGAGAGCGATCGCATAAGAATCAAAGATCTTTTGAGCCGCTGGCTCGATCTCCGCTACCGCCAAAGACCCTGAGAGGACCGATGCGATCGAAAGAAAGTAAAATACTGGGATTCGAAATGTCTTCCTCATCAGACTCAATTTATCCGGTGAAATCAGTTTTGCCGCAAGATCCATTTTTGGGCTGCTTCTATGACGTTGTCCCGGCCTTGACGGAGACGGGCGGGCGACAACTCAACTTTAAAATCCGGATCCACCCCGACACCCTCAATCCGGGTTCCCTGAGCGGTTCCGTAATCCGCGATCGCCATTTGGAGGAAGTAGCGATTGGGCAACCGCTTAAACACTGATGGCAACGCCGCCCCAGGAGTTCGGCTTCCAAATACACGACCTCGCCCGGTTTCCTTCATATCGGCGGCAAAAATCTCGCTGGTCGAAATCGAGTTGTTGTCGACCAAAATCGCCAACGGCCCCAGGAAAGCTCCCTTTTGCGGATAGACATTGTAGTTCAGGTGACCTTGCCGCAGTCGCATTGTTCCCATTAGGTACGCTTCATCCACCAGCATCCCCGCCAGTCCTGTCGCCATAAGTCCAATACCACCCGGGTTTCCGCGAATATCGATAATCAGCCCCTTCACGCTTTCGTCGATCGATTTGATGTATGTTCGGATTTCCTCCATCAGGCTAGGCACCCATAAGTTGAAGCGGATATAGGCGACATCGTTTTCAAGGATCCGTTTGTCGATTTCGATGGGCGACTCTCCCATGTTTCCCAACGGAAGGGACATGCGCCCTGAATATTCTTGGAGCTCGATCGAATACGAACGCGTCCGGCCAAACCGAGTGGGTTTGACGAGGAGTTCGATCTTCCTGCCAGGCGGGCCGTACAATCGATTCTCAATCGCTTTCAGAAAATAGTAGGGCGCTGTCCGATCAAATACATCGGCCTCATCAACCAACGAGCCCAGGTCCTGAACGGTCATGCTGTCTACCGACACCAGCTCGTATCCGGGTTCAATGCCATTCAACGCGGCGGCGCTTTCCGGCCGCACTCGGTGAATAATGGGACGATTGCCGACGATCGCGAGAGTAATACCTGAATCACCTCTTTGCCACGGATTTGGCACCAATTCATTGAATAAGGGAGAAATAACCGAGAAATGAGAGTCCCCTAGCTCTCCCAGCATTTCCGAAAGCAACGCATCGAAGTCCTCCCTTTCATCCAGTGTCCCGAGTCGGTTTCGATATTTTTCCCCGATCGACCGCCAGTCCTTCCCGCCAAAATCCGGGTCGTAGTAGCTTTGGGCAATATCGTCCCAAACGGCTTCGAAAACCGTTTCATAATGGGAATTGGCCCGCAAAGGCATCGCAACTCCAAGGCAAGACGAGCCCAACAGCCCTATCCGAACCCAGTTTCGCAAAATCCGATGTACCGCCAACATTTTGAACACTCCCCTAGCTTGAGCCCAATAGAAACTTAGTAAAGCGGCGAGTCGCGAATACAGTTGGGCCTAGGTCGAAAAGGTTTGATTATCAAGCTATTCGCTTTGCGTTCATCACGTCCTTAGCGGTTGAGGCCACTAATCAATTTTTCCACGAATCTCAGCCCGGTACCAAGCCACCATTTTCTCCAGCCCTTCACGCAAAGAGGTCTTCGGCTCCCAGCCCATCCGCGATCGGATCTTTTCGATATTGGCATGGGTCGCTTTTTGATCGCCGGGTCGGGCTGGCCGGGTCGCAATGCGAGCTTTTTTTCCCATTATTTCTTCCACCGTTCGAATCGCTCTTCGGGTCGTAAAGCACTGATCCGTCCCTAAATTGAAGATTTCCCCGGCCGCTTTGTCCCAATTTTCGATTGTAGTGAGAATTCCCTCACAAATGTCCCCCACATAGCTATACGAACGCTGGTGATCGAGGCTTCCTTCGAAAAGAGGGAAATCTGAGTCTTCGTCTATTGCACGAATAAGCTTGGGAAACAGCTTCTCCGGCCGCTCCCGCTCCCCAAAAACGGAAAACAACCGCAGCGAACAAGCAGGAAATCCCGACAAACGAAAGGCCCCCATCACTTCCAGTTCCGCTGCGAGTTTTGTCTCGCCATACCACGAGGCTGGTTTCGGCTCAGCCACTTCGGCATCCATCGCTCTGATTCCATAAACCGATGATGAAGATATGTTTACAAAGCGATCTACCCCGCATCGTTGCGATGCCTCCAGCAATCGGTGGGTCGCAACGGTATTGTTTCGGTTGTAGTCCGCCCAAGGAGTCTTCTCAGAAATTCCAGGCTGTCCTGCAAGGTGCACCACGCAATCAGCCCCCCCAACAATATCGTCCAGGGGATCTACCGCTAAATCCTTCCCATAAACCTTTACGCCTGACCGATCTAAAAATGCTGCGTTGGCTCGCTTGATTTTCGGATCGTAATATTCTGAGAATGAATCGACTCCCGCAACGTCGTACCCTTTGTCAACCACACGCAGAGCGAAATTAGTGCCGATGTAGCCAGCGATTCCTGTAACGAGTATTCGCATCAGCTTCAAAAAGAAGCGTTAAGCTAGCGTGTCCAACCTAAATCCTATTTAGTAGCTGGTTGATACCCAGAGATAATCGAACTCGGAAACATTTGGAGGGGGCTTGTCTGAAAGAAATGCGCCGCAGTCCTGGTTTGACTAGGGCCGGTTAGATTTCAAATCTGGAGCTGAGATAGCTAAGGAAGCCCATCTGGTGTATGCCGCTTCACGCGCTTGGCTGAGGGGGCAGTCTGCCGCCCGGCTCGCAAGGCAAGCTTTTCGCTGCAGGTCCAACAACAAGGACCGCGGCGCAAGTGGCGAGCGTCCAAGCCAATACCGCTATCTGATTACTCTTGGGCCTGAGAAGACTGATTTCCAGCAAACTTCCCAGCTACGAATTTAACGTAGAAATCTAAGCCTACGAAAGCTAGTTCAACCCCCAAAATCTCGTTTCTTGTTTTGACTGAAATAAATATTAATACTTAGTGCGTCGAGGCCAACGAGAGAGAGCCGGCAAAGCACTCTTCAAAACGATGAATCGAAATCTTTTCGTCACCACGAAACTATATTCCAACGTATTTGTCGCGAGCCTTTGCAATACCCGTATCCTATTTCAGGAGACTGCTCCAATGGAAGAATTGATATTTTTAATCATTATCGATCAATTAGTTACCAAATTGATATTGTTCGATTACCCATACTCCTTTCTCAATCTAGGAAAGACCCGATACCTTTCATAGAGAAATCCCTGATCGCCGACTAAGAGTCCCCAGATCAACACGGCGCTGGTAACACCGATTCGACCTTAACCCACGAATTGACGTTGCAAACTCGTATCAATCCTCAAGCCTCCTTAGTCCAACCCATGCGTTCACTAACGAAAACTACTCATATCGCTCGCGGCGTCACCCCAGCAGAGATTTGTTCGCGGGCGGCACTACTGATATGAACTGGTTCTGCATCCACACCAAACCCGGTAAAGAGTCCTTCGTCGAGGGCTATCTCGCAGATGGACTCGGGCTTGATTGCTACTTTCCCCGCCTAAAACGGAAGAAAATAATTCGACGGGTTAAACGAATCGTCACTGAACCCCTTTTCCCCCGCTATTTGTTTTGCCAGCTAGATTTAGCATCTAGCTACAGAGCTGTTCGCTATGCCCAAGATGTCGTCAACATTGTCAATTCGGGCGAACGGCCTACAGTCGTCGATGACCATACAATTAGGCAGTTAAAAAGTTGGGCGGGTGAAAACAATGACATCATCACCCTAGAGCCAAAACCACTTATATCTGGCGAGAGCGTTAAGATCACCTCCGGTCCGATGCAAGGGTTGGAGGCGATTTTTCTCCACGAAACCAATCAATCTGAAAGGGTCGCCATACTCTTAAAATTGATGAGTGCTGAATCGAAAACGGTCATTTCCCGCTCTCAGATTGAGCCAATCAGTAATTGAATTCCCAACCACGCATCCACTCTCTCATGTACTCTCAGAACTTCGGGCAAGGTCCCATCCAATCAACAAACACGCTTGTAAGGCGCCAGCCAAAATGGGAGCGGGCACTGGACGTACTACTCAGTTTGATAGCGCTCGTTTTGGTGTCGCCCCTTGTGCTCATCGTCGCTCTTCTCATTAAATTAGTTTCCCATGGTCCTATCATTTTTAAGCAAGAGCGGATTGGTTTTAACGGAAAGCCCTTCCTGATTTACAAATTTAGGACGATGGAGGTAAATACGGATGAAACGGTACATAAAAATCACGTCAAGGCCCTGATAAAGCAAGACCTGCCCATGGGCAAGCTAGACCGAACTGGCGACAGCCGCTTGATTCCATTCGGACGCTTTTTGCGAGCTTCAGGGATAGACGAGCTTCCTCAGTTCCTCAATGTATTGAAAAGAGAAATGAGCCTCTCCGGCCCACGTCCCTGTCTGAAATCCGAGCAGCAAGCCCTGACTCCAGAGCAGCATTGCCGATTCGAAATCCTCCCCGGCCTAACGGGTCTCTGGCAAGTCTCTGGCAAAAACAAAGTTTCGTTTTCCGAAATGGTCGCGCTCGATATCAAATACGCTAACGAGAAAGCGCTCGGCCTGTACCTCGTAATTCTTCTTAAAACTCCCTTTGTAATCCTTCATCAGATTGCCGATTTGCGGCATTCCGTCGAAATTGCAAAAATGCCTCTGGTCGAGGGGAAATTAAAGAGCCCAGACCGAAACCAAAATATACCTTTAGAACAGGCTTAATAAAGTCGATCCTAACCTCTATGGGTAATCCATTAAACATTGGAATCGTTGGCCTGGGCTACTGGGGGCCCAACCTTGCCCGCAACTTTAACGCTCTACCAGGCTGTAAGTTAGCGATGGTAAGCGATCGTGACCAAAGCCGCTTAACGCACGTCCAAGCGCTGTATCCAAGCGCCAGAGGCGAACCCGACTATCAATCGCTTATCGACAATCCCGCCTTGGACGCGATCGTAATCGCCACTCCGGCGAAAACGCATTTCCCAATCGCGAAAGCGAGCCTTCTAGCCGGGAAACACACCCTCGTTGAGAAGCCGCTCGCCTGCTCTGTGGCAGAGTGCGAGGAGCTTGTCGACCTCGCCCACTCCAAAGGCTTGATCCTCATGGTAAGCCATACGTTTCTTTATTCGCCCGAGATAGCAAAGATCAAGGAAATCGTAGATTCCGGCGACGTAGGCGAGATTCGGTACATCAGCACTCGCCGTTTGAATTTGGGGCTTTTCCAGAATGATATAAACGTGGCTTGGGATCTCGCCCCCCACGATCTTTCCATTATTCTTCACATAATGGGCGAAAGTCCTAAATTTGTGAATTGCCAAGGAAGCGCGCACATCACCCCTGGTATTGAGGACGTTACTGCGATGTCGCTACAGTTTGAGAACCAGCGTTCCGCCGTTATCCAAAGTAGCTGGCTCGACCCGAGAAAAGTCCGCGAAATGACGATCGTGGGGAGCAAGCGAATGATCCTCTATGACGATGTCGCTACGCAGGAGAAGATAAAGATTTTCGATGCCAGAGTTGAGCAGCCGCCTCATTACGACACGTTCGCAGAATTCCACTATGCCTACCATCACGGAGATATGTATGTTCCCTACGTGAAGCAGGAGGAACCGCTCAAGAACGAATGCCAGCACTTCATTGATTGTATTATCGATGGTGAAACTCCTCTCACCAACGGAAAAAATGGCACCGAAGTCGTTCGAATATTAGAAGCCTCCTCAGAATCGCTCAAACGAAACGGAGAGCCGATCAGCCTCGATCGATCAGAGATATCTGAAAAGGGCGAGACGACGGCCATTAAGGATACCTTTTCGCGTGTCCTCTCGCAGAAAAAACAGAACCGCGACAAATTTGTCCCTAGCTACTAAAGGGAAGCTTCGATGAAAAACCCTCCCGGACCTAGGCTAATATCTTCGGACGTAAAGTTGGGGCTCAACGTAACCATTCATGCCTTCACCAACCTCTACGGCTGCGAAATTGGAGACGATTCGAAAATCGGAACCTTTGTCGAAGTACAAAAGGGGGTAAAAGTTGGCAAACGATGCAAGATTTCGAGCCACAGCTTCCTCTGCGAGGGAGTTTTGATAGAGGACGATGTATTCATCGGCCACCATGTCGTTTTCACGAATGACAAGTTTCCAAGAGCGACCAATGAAGATGGATCGCCTCAAACAGACGCCGATTGGAAAACCGAGCGCACGATCGTAAGAAAAGGAGCTTCTATCGGCTCGGGGAGTACATTGCTTCCTGGTATAATTATCGGCGAAGGGGCAATGGTTGGAGCCGGTAGCGTCGTCACCAAAAGCGTCGCATCCCAGACGGTCGTCGCCGGAAATCCAGCACGAGAATTGAAAGCCCTCTGAGGGCAATCCTATCACGCTTTCCTAAGTAGATCGTAGCCTACTGCGACCCGAACCATTCAGGAAGCGAAACTGACCCGAAGCAATTGAAATCAGAAACGGTAGAGAGGCCGCTAAAATCGTTTAAAATAGAACAGCTATTCGGCTTTACCCTTCGCTCTACCATCCGATTAGGTAATTTATGGGGGATTCTCTTGAAGTCTACTTACCAAGGGTCCTTCTCGAAGAAATTCACGCAGCCTATTCTCGCCAATCGATCCTTCAGAGTAAATTTGCCTGAGGCACCGAAATGGCGGCAGCGTGCCGGCACAGCCGGTTCAAACCAAATTCGCCCAAAGTGACACTCACGCGAAAACGCATGGAAATACCATTCCTTGACTTGAGCGCCCACCACAGTCCGATTCAGCGCGAGCTGATGGAGGCAATTCAGGAAGTCGTTGAGTCAAATGCATTCTCAGGCGGGCCCTTTGTGGAGCGTTTTGAGAACGCCTTCGCTCAATACTGCCAGACGGACCACGCCATCGGTGTCGGGAGTGGAACGGA
>CALDFV010000291.1 GCA_937942145.1 uncultured Opitutaceae bacterium | reverse complement strand
TCGAATTGGCAACTCGGTAGCGACCGTGGATACTAAATGCCGTCTTTAGAATGTTCAGGGCTTCACCATCCTGCGAACGAGTAACCACTGGCACAACATCTCGCTGAACATTCACCTCGCCCACACCGATGTCCCTTTGGGCAAAGGCGGCAGGACCGAGAAGGAGGGTAGCCGAAAGGGCGATTAATCTGATAAAGGTAATTTTGATGCGTTTATTCATTCGCTATAAGCCTGGACTTGACAGATCCTCGAATGTTTCAGGTTTCTAATGAGCTTTTTCGATTAACTGATTGAAAAATTGTCTTAAGAGGAAAAGCAAACAATCCACAAACATCAACAAGCTGTGAGTAAAGAAGCTATTAAAAACGCCCTAAGTACCGTGAAGTACCCAGGGTTTAGTCGGGATATCGTATCCTTTGGCCTAGTACGGTCCGTCGATTTTGAAAATGGGAACGCCGTGATTGGCATTTCCGTAACAACGAGCGATCACAGCGTGGCTGCCCGCATACGCGACGACGTCGAATCCGCCCTTAAAGCGATCCCCGAGATCAAAAACGTCGATGTGAACGTGTCGATCTCCCCCACGAAAAAGCCGGAGGAAAGCGCTACTCCAGGCGGCGCCAATCTCGCCGGTATCCCAGGCGTCAAGAATGTCATCGCCGTGGCCAGCGGCAAAGGAGGCGTGGGAAAGTCTACGTTCTCCTCTAACCTAGCCTGCTCCTTGGCAAAACAGCTTTCAGCTGAGGGCAAAAAGGTCGGACTGCTGGACTGCGACATCTACGGACCCTCCATTCCATTGATGATGGGGGTGAGTGGCCGACCCGACATCGAAGATGAGTCCATCATTCCCCTCGAAAGCCACGGAATCAAGGTCATGTCCATGGGATTTCTGATCGACGAGGATACACCCGTGGTTTGGAGAGGCCCGATGATCCAAAAAACGATCAATCAGTTTATCAACAACGTCAAATGGGGTGACCTGGAAATTATCGTAGTCGACCTGCCTCCGGGAACCGGCGACGCCCAGCTTTCTCTCGTCCAAACCATACCTCTCAAAGGGGCCATTATCGTAACGACTCCTCAACTGGCAGCCACTCAAGTCGCGAAACGCGGGGCTCGGATGCTGGAGAAGACGAATGTTCCCCTCCTCGGAGTGGCAGAGAATATGAGCTATCTCGAAGGGAAAGATGGATCGAAACAGTACATTTTCGGCGAAGGCGGTGGTGAGAAGACGGCGGCGGAACTCGACATTCCTCTTCTTGGCAAGATCCCTCTCGATCCCAGCATAAGGGAGGCCGGAGACGCGGGTTCTCCCATCTCAGTTTCTAAACCGGATTCCTCGTCGGCCCAGGCGTTCGATCTGATCGCAACCGAAATAATTTCCCGACTGAACGGCTAATCTCTGCGGACTAAAAAACTCTCGAATTCCGGAAAGTCATCAGATTTTTGATCATACTTATTTTGGAAAATCGCATCTCCTAAGTAGTACAGCGCATTATCAATAGCATTTAGTAATTATTCAGGCCGAAAAATGTTGGTTTCGTGCGAAATTTTCGCATCGTTTCCATTAACGTGCACGCGAAGCAATACTCAATCCAGCAGGAATATTAAGCCACGAGAACTCCCTCCCAAACTAGTTCAGTGTCGTTAAGATTCTAATCTAAATTCGAAAGACGGTTCAAAGCAGGCTTGAGCAGGCTAGCTAAAAAATGGCAAAAGAAGATTCTCAACCGGAAGATCAGCACGAATTCGTGAAACGTTCTAGCCTTTACCAAGAGTTTCTCGCAGAGAGAGAGGAGATCCTGCGGCACAAGTGGCTCGAGTCCGAAAGACTCGGGAAGGATATTGGTTTTGAGCGCGCCCTGCTCGACTGGATTCGAAAATATCGAGATGGATGGCGCAATTCGAGGCGGGACTCAGATCACAAGGAATCCTCCGCATAGCGCTCTTGTTCTCAACGAGACCAAAGAACTCCTTCCCACAAAAAAAGCGACACCCTGCAGGTATCGCTCTCGACTATCCCTTGTGGGGAAAAGAGAAGCTACTTTATTTCGCGGTGAAGCGTATGGCGCTTCAGGTTCTTGTTATACTTCTTTTTCTCTACTCGTTCCGTCACAGTCTTCTTATTTCTTGAAGATAGGTAGCGCGAAGCGGGCTTACCTTCCGCTTTCGCTTCTGTGCATTCTAGTGTGATAACTTCGCGTGCCATAATTCGTATAGTTAAAGGAATTGAGGAAGATCTCTACCTCAAACCAAAATGCAACTGAATTTTTGTCACGCAGTCACTAAATTTCAAGGGACTCTTACGATACTAGCCGTCAAACGACTTTTCCATGAGCGGAAGAGCGATTCCGTTTCTGAAAATCGTTACCTGTCCGCTACTGGCCGAAACCACGATAGCGAGGCACTCCGTTGCAACGGAGACCGCGGCAGCTGCCGCATGTCGGGAACCGAATCCACTTGGGAGCATATGAAGATATTCCGGTGCGTGAATAAGCGTTCCAGCAGACATAAGCACTCCATCACCCCGAATCACGAAAGCGCCATCGAGACCGGAATACTCTTTGACGGTCTCGTCCATGAAAGGGCTGAGAACATTGCGGTCTTCCTCTTTGTAGCCGTAAAAGGGATTCAGAACGAGCGGCTTCGTCAATTCCTCCACCGCTTTGGTGGCCCCGACTACAAACAGCGTGCCCACCGCATGGCCTTCCCTACCCTCAACCGACAACTCCATCGCAATGCCGATCACGCGTTCGAGGACTTCCGGCAGTATATCGGGGGGGAGGAAGCTTTCTTGATCCGCGAGCAATGCTCGAAATTCACTACGTAAATCGATTACCACAATCGTATCGAACTGATCGCTTCCGGGGATTCCTCCCACGCAGCATATCTTGTCATTCACCCCAATAATTCCTCGAGTGATTCCGACGAGAAATGCGGAACGAGCCTGAGCAAGCCGGCCTTTTGAAAAAGCTCGAACTTGTATGATACTATCGAACGAGGACGCCTCCACTCCCCCTTCCTTGGCCCGCTTCGTCACAAGAATGGACTTAAAGTCGGCCAAACCTTCGTGAGGATTCAATCTATCCGAACTCATCACATCTCCAAAGACTGCGATGAAATCACAATTGGCCCCCTTAGCGATTCGCATAGCCTGGTTGAATATGAGCTTATTGATCGAACTCTCACTACGCTTCGCTGCAGTTGCCTGCATTCCGCCAAATCCAAGCAATAGTTGATCGCAGAGCGCATCCAAGTCTGGCGTGCCAACCAGATCATCAATAAAAGCCTTGTCCTTTACCAGGCGGGCTACGTCCGCGAGAACCTTCAAATAGTTCTGAGCGCTTTCGCCAGCCAGCATGAGGATGATCAAGTGGATCTTCTCCTCTTTTTTGGGTCCGTCATGGGAGATGCCAACCTTGCAACGGCCGATCGCAAAGACGTAGCGACGCTTCATCTTTATCCGCAAATGAGGCAACGCGACTCCGTTACCCAAATAAGTCGTCATCGTCGCCTCTCTTCGGAGAAGGCCTGGGAGAAGGTTCTTTTTTCGGCCTAAATCCTTAAAACTAGCAGTGCAGGACTTGATCAGCTCCTTCAAACACCCTTCGAGCGTATCGCTTTCCAATTCTAATACACGTTTTCGAGAGAAGTATTTGTCTAGTCGCATCAAGTAAGGGCGGTTCAGACCGTTGCGGGGCGCTCGCCCCCATTAACTCACTATTTTTCCCAATCGAGTCCGCCCTTTTTGATTTCGTAAACGAGCCCAACCACCAGAACCGTGAGGAAAAAAAGTATCGGCCCCAAAATGGGTAGACTGTTGGCGATGAAATCGCGATAAACCAAAACCCAGGGAATCAGGAACAAGACTTCTATATCGAAAAGAATGAAGAGCATCGCGGTCACATAGAACTTGACCGAGAACCTCGTGCTGGTTTTCCCCTCTGACTTTATCCCGCACTCGTATGCGGAATTTTTAATACTCCCTTTCGAGCCCCGCTGACCAAACAGATGGCTAGCCGTTAAGATAACGCCCGCGAGCCCCGCTGCGAAAGCGATCTGAACTAATATTGGGGCGAAATCCGAAACCTCCATGACGACGAAAAATCCGCAATAAATTTTACAATTTCAAGGTAAAAGAACTCCCAGAACGAATTAAGCCAACTCCGGTATTCTCCAACTACCGCGCAGGATCCTCCAGAGACGCAAAAAAGGCGAGCCCTGAATCGGACTCGCCTTTGAAAAAGTAGTTAATCGCAGAATACAATCTACTTGGTCGCCTGATCGAGAATATCTCCCAGGTTCATCAAGTCGCCACCATCCTTCATACTATCGTAAGTCTGGGTTTCGGCGGCAAGCTGCTCTTCATCGTAATTAGCCGCCTTGATGCTTAATCCGATACGACGCTCTTCGCGGTCGATCTTGATAACGCGGGCCGTGACCTCGTCACCGATATTAAGCGAGTCCTTGATCTTCTCGATCCGTTCTTCGCTGATCTGGCTAATGTGAACCAGTCCATCAATATGGTCCTGAAGCTCAACAAACGCCCCAAACGAAGTAATCTTCGAGATCGTTCCAGTAACCACGTCACCGATACGGAAGCGGCCATCAATGTCCGCCCATGGATCATCTGTAAGCTGCTTCATGCCCAGAGAAATGCGCTGGTTCGAAGTATCGACATCCAATACGATTGCATCGATTTCGTCGCTCTTCTTTAGGACTTCACTTGGATGGTTGATTTTCCGCGTCCAAGACATGTCCGAAACGTGAACCATTCCGTCAATTCCTTCCTCCAGCTCGATGAACGCGCCGTAGGTAGTAATATTCCGAACCTTGCCATGTACATGGGCGCCCACTGGATAATTGTGAACCACCATATCCCATGGATTCGGATCCAACTGGCGAATGCCAAGCGAGATTTTCTCTTCGTCCTTCTGAATTCCAAGAACCACTGCTTCGACATCGTCTCCCACCTTTAGGAGTTCGCTCGGCTTGGTAATGCGCTTAGTCCACGACATTTCGGTTACGTGAACCAGTCCTTCAACCCCTTCTTCGATTTCGATGAACGCGCCATAAGGTACCAAGTTGACCACCTTGCCAGCGACATGAGCCCCAATGGGATAGCGGTTTTCAATGCTGTCCCATGGATTGGACTTGGTCTGCTTCAGACCGAGTGAAACCCGCTCTTTTTCGCGATTGATTTCGATAATCATCACGTCGATTTCCTCTCCCTGTTTGAGCATTTCGCTCGGATGCGAGATCCGGCCCCAGCTCATATCAGTAATGTGAAGCAGTCCGTCCATTCCATCGAGGTCGATGAAAGCTCCAAAGTCAGTGATGTTCTTGACGATACCCTTAACCACGTCGCCCGGGTTGATCTTGTCGAGAAGTTCGCGGCGCTTGGAAGAGCGCTGCTCTTCAATTAGCTCACGGCGTGAGAGAACGATGTTCTTTCTCTCCAGGTTGATTTTAAGAACTTTGTAGTCGTAAGTTTGGCCAAGGTACTGGTCCAAATTCTTCGGAGGTTGTATATCGATATGCGATGCCGGCAAGAATGCGTCCACTCCCATGCCTACGATCAAGCCGCCCTTAACTTTACCCTTGACGCGACCTTGGACAATTGAGCCCTCTTCGCATTTAGTAATGATATTCTCCCAATTCTTCTTTTGCTCAGCCTTGTCGAATGACAGAACGGGATTCCCATCCCGATCCTCGAGCTTTTCCAGAAAAATCTCAATTTCCTCGCCAATTTGGAGGTCACCGAGATCGGAGAATTCCGATGCAGAAATGAGGCCTTCAGATTTACCGCCGATATCGACAACGACTTCGGCTTGGCGGATTTCAGTGATCGTGCCCTTGATAATAGATCCTTCCTTGAGCTTGTCAAAGGTGGTCTGGGCGAGAAGTTCTTCCATTATAGAACTCATGGTACTTGGTGTCAGCAAATCCGAAATTGCTTCCGAAAATCCCCGGTTTCCCGACTAATAGCGCGTTGCCTATTAGACAACATTGTTAGAATAACGTTAACCCGTTCGGAAGCGTCGCGGCGGAACGAGCGGTTGATGAAATGCCGCAAAGGTCACGGAATGTGACCCATAAATTCTCGGGAGCAAGCGAAATCGAGCGTTCTCTCAAACCCGTTTTTGAATCGGATTCTCTCTTCAAGATGTCCCCATCTCAGTAGACAACCTTGTTGAGCGGATATTCAATGATTCCTTCCGCTCCGAGATCTTTTAGCTTCGGTATGATGTCGCGAACATCCTTTTCACTCAAAATCACCTCGACCGCGGACCAGCCTTCATCGCTCAAACGGTTAACCGTAGGGTTTCGCAAGGCCGGAAGAATCTTGAGGATGTGTTCCATGCTATCCTTGGGAGCGTTCAGCTTCAAACCCACCTTATCGGTCGCTTCGAGAGCGGCTTCGAGCATCATCGCGATATTTTCGATTTTTTGCCGCTTTATTGGATTGGCCCAACTCTCCTTGTTGGCGATCAACTTGGTGTTGGTCTTTAACAAGGTCTCGACGATACGAAGCTTATTCGCGATCAATGAATTACCCGTCTCCGTCAAATCCACAATAGCGTCCACCATGTCGGGGACCTTTACCTCGGTTGCCCCCCAGGAAAACTCGATCTCTGCCTCGACCCCTTTGTCAGCCAGAAACCTGCGAGTCAGATTCACTACTTCCGTAGCGATACGCTTACCTTGCAAATCTTCAACTGTCTTAATGGACGAGTCTTCTGGAACTGCCAGCACCCAGTAGGAAGGTCGGTTGGATGCCCGGCTATATACTAAGTCGCAAACTTCCACAACATCGGACCCATTCTCCACGATCCAGTCGTACCCACAAAGACCCACGTCAAAAAATCCGTGATCCACATAGCGGCTGATCTCCTGGCTTCTAACAAATCGGCCGTCCAATTCAGCGTCGTCGAAGCTCGGCTTATAGGACCGGGAACTCTTTCGGATATTCCAACCCGCTTTCGCGAATAGCCGAATCGTTGGCTCTTCGAGGCTGCCTTTCGGCAACCCAAACATGAGTATTGG
The DNA here is from genome assembly GCA_937942145.1 of uncultured Opitutaceae bacterium. Classification (GTDB taxonomy): domain Bacteria; phylum Verrucomicrobiota; class Verrucomicrobiia; order Opitutales; family Opitutaceae; genus Pelagisphaera. Next base: position 16,568 of record CALDFV010000291.1, on the reverse strand, counting down.
CTCTTCTTTTGGCACGCAACAGGTCGAAATCCATGCATCCCAAAGTCGCAAGCCTAATCTTTTCCACTTTTATGGCTTTTTTTACATTTTTACATTTTACACTGAGTCATTTAGCAATTGTAAATAATTAATGCGCCGCTTCTACGGCTCTTAACAATTAGCTCCTCGAGCGACTAAGATTTTTATTCTTCCACAAAAAGCCACGCTCTCCTTGTTTCGCCCAACCAACTAAAAATAAATCACTCCTATGCCTAGTAAACCCAAGCCCTTAGTCTTAATCGTAGAAGACGAAGCAGAACTCGCGAACGTCATTGCGGAACACCTCGAAGCAGCAGGCATGCAAACCCAGATTTGCAATCGATGCGCTCTGGCAATGCGATTTCTGAAAAACAATTTCGCCAACATCATTTTGTTAGACCTTACGCTTCCGGACCAGAACGGGTTTGCGTTTATGGAAGACCTAAAGCGCGAGGACATCAACATCCCCACCATCTTTCTAACTGGTAATGATTCTGAAATCTCAAAGGTGAAAGGGCTGGAACTGGGAGCAGACGATTACGTCACCAAGCCATTTAGTGCGCCGGAACTTGTCGCTCGTATTCATGCCGTACTTCGAAGGGCCGAAGTCGCCAACGACTTCAACGTAACGAAAAACGTGAAGCTCACTGACTCGCCCTTTATTTTCAATACGGCTTCCATCAATCCCACCACGATGGAAATCTCCTTTACGGACGGGGAAATTGTGCCTATCGGCCGCAAGGAAATCGGTATCCTTTCCTACTTCCATGATAATCCCCAAACGATCATCACACGCAAAAATTTGATACACTCGGTTTGGGGAATTCACGCGGACATCCGCAGTCGCTCTCTCGACCAATACATCGTGAAGATCAGAGATCTGTTTAAGCGGAAAGACGTGCCCTTGGACAATCTCAAAACAATCCACGGAATTGGCTATCAATACGAGCCGCTCAAAGCTGCGGAGGCTCCACTAACCGATTAGGCGTCCAAAAAAAAACCGCAGCGCGCCTCGTGGAGGTACACGTGCAAACGCTGTTTGTAGCGTCAGATTCTTGATCGGGCCGCAACGCGATCCATTCCTGTCCCAGTTCTGTTGCCCGAAACGGGTTGCCCAACAGGACTGCTTGAATCGTTCGTTTCTTTGAGACCGTAGTGAAATCCAGATTCCGACTGATACCCCTCCGGCGCCTTTTCAGAGCTTACGATCAAAACAACGATTCCAGCGACTGAAGAAACCGCAAAAATTATCAGCAAGGGTACCATCACGTTGAGATCGACCGGTCGATTCCGTTCTGAAACTGGATTAGGGGCATATTACAAAAATACGGGGTAAACGGCATCGGCACCTACGTAACGGCTCGTGCCAACGCTTCAAAACGGGATACGCGCAAGTTCATCAATATCAATCTGAGACAGATCGTTTCGGTAAATGTAACCGAATATTGACAAAACGCGCGTAATGCTGCTTATCCCGATTTAGGGAAAGACTTAGATACCGGACCGCCTTTTAAAGCCGAAGCCCTTGAAAGGCTCCCACTGTCTCCAGAGGAAAGGCAACCCGTAGTTCCCTCCGACAGGGCCTCAAATTTCAGCCTTAACGAAGCCGATAGTACTGATCTGGATTGTACAAATAGTAAAAATCGAATGGCTCGAGCCGAGGAAGGGCCATAAACGGTTTACCCTCCTCATCCAGACTTTCCTCCAGGGTGCCTTCGGCAAAAATAAGGCTTCGGCCGAATCGGTCCGGATTCTTGTCTACCGACATTTCCCAGATTCGGTCTACTACCTGATCGATCCACTTCAGCTCCTGCGCCCGGTCACCAAACTCCCGCCAGTCGCCATCTGAATTCTTGTCGTACATTAGAGCAATAAACTCGTCTAGCGTGAGATTCATCTTCTCCGCAACCGGTCGGGCAACGCGGCGCCACCACTCTTCCGCCTCCTCTAAAAATTCTCGTTGCTGAGTTAGGTTCCCGCTCACTCCCCAGCTGATCTGATGATGGAGAATCACAGCATTGGGATAGCTGTAGGAACGCTCCGCCAGTGTGGCGATACTGGCTGCCATACTTGCGGCGTAGGATTTAACGACGACGAATACCGGCGCCGTGCTTCCATGCATCGATTTCAAAATCTTGTACCCAGACATAACCGAGCCACCTGGCGATGAATCGATTACGAGGAATATGGGATACTCTACGCTCTCATTGTTGAAAAAGTTGATCCGCTCGCTAACGTAATCAGCTAAGCCACTCCATATCGGTCCGTTTAAGGCGATTCGTCGGTCACTGACATGAAGAACCCCATCTACAAAAGGCTCTTGCAGGTACATGGTCTCCTCATCCCTGTATACGATATTGTCGACTAAATCGCCTTTTTCCTTCATGGAAAGCTTCGCTTGCAATTCAGCAACCCCGACGTCCAACACGGACCGTTTCAGCTTGAGACGAGTGTCCTCCAGCCTGAGCCCGGTTAGCTCCCCTTCCATCTTCTTCGACAAAATTGAATTGGAGAGAATTAGACGCTCCTCCTCTAACTTTAGAGCCGCTAGCTCTTCCGTAAGCGCTTTTTTCGACTCTAGACCAGCCAGCGATATTTCCTTGCTTAACGCATCCATTTTGACACTCAAACGCTCGTTTTCCGCCTTCAGCTCGGTCAGTTCCCGGCTCAATCGCTCTCTCGCTAAAGAATTTTCTAAAGCCAGAAGCTCCTTTTCTTCTTTCAGCACCGCTATCTCTTCCTTGAACTTCTCTGCCCGTAGAGACATCCGAGCTTGAATCAACTCTCGCTCACCGTTCAAAGCCTTTACTTCCGCTTTGCGCGCCTCTTCTTTTGGATCGGGCGCGTCTTCACTATCCTCGCTTGCCTCGGAACTCGACTCCTTCTCCGGAGATTGGTCTGCCTCCTCGGCATCTACTCCCTTGTTTGCCTCTACGACAAGCGGCTCAAGCTGGCTTTGAGCAGCCACTTTACCACCGGCCAACAAAGCCGCGATGAAAACAAATCGAATAAGAATCTGAAATTGGCTCATAATATTAGTAGACGACCTAACCCACGCATGTATGGCGATTGATGCACCGGAGGTCTTCAAAACGCAAGCGGAAGTGATCCATTGGGACATTCCGGACAAGTCTTGAAACGCACCAGCGATTAGGATTCTCGAGGATAATTCATAAAATATCTAGAATTCCGTCAAATTAGTCATAGGAATGCCTTCAGTGAGTTTAGAAGTCCTGCAAAGTGTCAAATCCTACATGCTTTCTCTTCAAAGTAGCGTGTGCGACGGAATTGAGTCCCTTGAGGACTCTGGCAACCGTTTTATTAGCGACGACTGGACGCGAGAGGCCGGGGGCGGAGGAATAACCCGTGTACTGGAAAGCGGAGAGACTTTCGAAAAGGCTGGGGTCAATTTTTCGCACGTCATGGGAGACGAGCTACCCGCTTCTGCCACAGCGAGCCGCCCAGAGCTAGCGGGAAGAGCCTTTCACGCCACCGGCGTTTCGATCGTGGTACATCCAAAAAACCCCTACGTCCCAACTTCGCATGCTAATGTGCGCTATTTCTATGCCCCAGCAAAGTCGAGCGATGAAACGGATGTCTGGTGGTTCGGAGGGGGATTCGACCTTACCCCATACTACGGTTTCAAAGAGGACGCTGTCGATTGGCATAAAGCCTCAAAAGCGGCCTGTGATCCCTTCGGATCCGAAACCTACCAGACATTCAAATCCACCTGTGACTCATACTTCTACATTAAACACAGAAAAGAGCCCCGTGGAATTGGAGGACTATTCTATGATGACTACAACTCCGGTGGATTCGAGAACGCGTTTGCTCTGACCCAGAATGTTGGAAACCACTTCTGTAAAGCCTACCTCCCTATCGTTGCCAGACGTAAGGACCATCAATACGGAGAACGGGAACGATCTTTCCAAGCTTACCGGCGGGGAAGATATGTTGAGTTCAACCTCGTTTATGACAGGGGAACTCTTTTTGGACTTCAAAGCGGTGGAAGAACGGAATCCATACTGATGTCCCTTCCGAGTAATGTATCGTGGAGGTACAACTACAGTCCTGAACCAGGAACTCCCGAAGCAGATCTTTATGAATACTTCCTTAAACCACGCGACTGGGCAAATGAAACGCCCTAAGCTACTACCCGCTCACGACTGAATTATATAAGAATCAAATGAATTCCCGCGAACGCTTTTTGAAAGCTCTAAAATGCCAATCCCTCGATCGTCCACCCATTTGGGTAATGCGACAGGCCGGACGCTACCTGCCCGAGTATCGCGCCCTGAAAGAAAAATACACCTTTCTTGAACTCGCCCAAACTCCAGAGCTGGCACTGGAAGTAACCCTGCAGCCGCTCCGGCGCTTCCCCTTGGACGCGGCAATCCTATTTTCAGACATTCTGGTCATTCCAGAAGCCATGGGACAGGGCTACAATTTTAGGGATGCAGGAGGGATTGCAATGAACTACCGCCTCGAGAACAGGCAGCAGATAGAAGCCTTAGACTCGACCCGGATCGAAGAAAAACTGAACTATGTTTCCGATGCCCTTAAGCTCATTCACACAGAACTTTCCGGGAGCAAAGCATTGCTCGGCTTTGGAGGTTCCCCTTGGACGCTCGCCACTTATATGGTTGAAGGAGGAAGCTCGAAAAATTTCGAGCAGATCAAAAGCCTCTTCTACTCCGATCGGGCAACCTTTGATGCTTTGATGCAGAAACTTACGGATAGCTTGATCTGTTATTTCAGAATGCAAAAAGCCGCTGGTGTCGACGCGATTCAGATTTTCGATTCCTGGGGCGGCATCATAGCCGGCACTGACTACGAAGACGCATCTTTAAAATGGATACGCATGATTATTGACGCAGTTGGAAATGAAATTCCTATAATTCTCTACGCTAAAGGCACATCCGTCCACCTTTCCGAGCAATGTGCCTCAAATCCAAACGCAATCTCGGTAGACTGGACGATATCAATCAAGGAAGCCTCCAGGAGAATAAACGACAACATCGCCATTCAAGGGAATATGGATCCTGTAATTCTGGATACAAAACCGGAAATCGTTCGCAATCAGGTCCTGAAAATTTTGGAAGCGATGCGAAATCGTCCTGGTCATATTTTCAATCTGGGACACGGAATTCATCCGGCAGCCAAAATTGAAAACATGGAGACTCTCGTTGAAACAGTGGTAGGCTACAAGGGGTGAGGTAATCTCGAACTGGATCAACTAGGCATGACGTAATCGTCACAGGTGAAAGAAAGACACGATCTGGTAACTGGAATCCGAACTCCCCGACTGATACCAGAGGCAAAAAAAGTGAAGAAATGGCGGCAAACCGATGAGTTCAAAACAAGTCGACTTGTCCGAAAAGCTTAAACTCTTCAAATTTCGGGTCTACTGGATCAACGCCTGCTTAACTTGGCCAATCAATGACTTAAGCTCGCTGCTCGGTTCCCTCAGCAAAGCGCGTTGCAGCAACTCAAGTGATTCAGAAAAGCGTTTTTCATCGATGAGCGTTTGTGAAGCCAAAATCAGGGCATCATATTCATGTTTTTCAGAGCTATACGCTCTTTCGAAGTAGTACATCGCTTTTGCCTTCTCGCCTCTTTCAGAATGAAGTGACCCCAGCAGAATTAGCACTTCGCCGTTCAATGGATCGTTCTCTAAGGCTTCCAATAACTTTCCTTCTTCCCCTACACTATCTCCATCGTACTTAGCGAAAGTCGACTCTAAGAGTAAAAATCGCGTTCTATCCTCTATCTTCCAATACGTGTCGAGTGAACCAATCTTATCAAACAGGCGTCGGGCTTCATCCACTTCATCCTTTTCTACTAGGAATCTCACCGACAGAAGGACTTCTGAAATTCGCTTAACCAAATCGCTCCGTTCAGCCCCCATATAAGTATCGATCGCAAGTTCGTACATGCCTTGCAAACTGTATATATTAGCAAGCTGCACACGAGTATCCATCGTCCCATCGCCGAAAGCCTCGATCATTTCAAAAATCTGGGCCGCCTTGTAAAATTGCTCGGTTTCGACATAAACATTCGCCTGATAGGTGCGATAAATATTTTTCTGGGGGTCGCGCCGCAATAGTTCCTCCAGCAATGGCAATGCCTCCTTGTACCGCTTGGCCATCATCATAGCCTGCGCCTTGCCCTCGACCCATTCGATATTATTTGGCTCAAGCACGACCGCGGCATTGTAAGCCAGTTCAGCCGCCATCAGATTCCCTACGCGCAAATGGCAATAAGCCGCCGAACCATAAGTATCAGGGCTCGTATCTCCAAGTTCGATACATCTAACAAGTGCCTTCATCCCCCCTTCATAATCCGCTCGTCTCGTCTTCAGCATACCTAAGTTTTTCCAGGCTCTCCTGAATGTAGGAAATTTCTCGATCGCTCGATCGTACTCAGCCAAAGCGTCATCCAAGGCCCCTCCATTAAAGTAGAGGTTGGCTAAGATGAAATTGAATGAAGCCGTCGCGGGTGTTTCTTCACCCAGCATGCCTTCCAGCATAGATTTGGCGAACTCCGGGTTCTCCTCTACCATGGGACCAATTTTTTCCAATAGAGAAATCTCCAGTTCCTGCAATTCCGGCTCCCGGTCTTCCAGAACTCCATAGCTTGCGGTGAATCGCTTTTGAAACTCGGGTCCAAACAAATCCGGCTTCCCCATTTCATCGGCTTCCTGATCCTGCCCAGAGGCGTAACCAATACTAAAAACAGCGAATGCAACTACCAACGTTTTCATAGACTAAATGGAGACGAGGACGATTTCTGATAGACGAGGACAAAGCGCACCCAACACTTAACCTTCTGACCATTTTTCTTGGCCGGCCTGAACCGCCAACGCTTTAGGTCTCTAATAATATAGGGTCTAGCTTCCTCAACGGGAGAATTCAAAACCATCACATGAATAGGGCGCCCGTTTTCATCGATGGACAGCTGGACGATAATTCTAGCATTTCCCACTTCCTTCTTCAACTTCGGAGGAAGTGTCGGCATAGGACTGTAGTTCCTCGCAGGAATTTGATCCACCTCACTCTTCTCAAAAACGATCGACTCTAGATTCACTTCAATGTTCGGCCTTTGAAAATCGGTCAAATTGACTTCAATTTTATCGGTTATTTGCGAGGGTGCGTCTATAGAAGTTTCTATTGGCGAAACCGTCAGCTTCGCAGGATCTGGATTCAACGTGACGTCGACCTGTATCGGAACTTGAGATACTTCAACCGTTTCCACTATCTCCGGTGGAGGTGGTGGCGGCGGAGGAGGCATGAACAACTCAATCTTCGCCAATGCAACGTCTTCTGTCTGCTCGATATCTCCGAGTCGAGAGATTGACATCCCTAAAAACAAAACAGCGGTCACGATTACTGCAAATACGACAACTCTGATCGAATTCGTAGACTGATTCAATCCCGTCTCTAGAGAATACGCCTTCATTCTTTCGTCGCAAAATGAATGTCCTTACCGCCCGCAGCCTTTACTTCACCATACACCTTGGCAAAGGTATCGTGAATGGACTCCCGGTCAGCCTGGATTATGATTGGAACGTCTTCGATAGCGAGGACGCGGTGAACGATGGGACGCACGCGCGCCAGTGAAATCTCTTTTCCTCCGTAAAAGATCCTACCGTTATCTGTAATAGCGATTAGAATACTGTTTTTAGGAAGCGGTGTGGAGTTACTAGCCTCAGGCTTTTCCACTTCAATACCTGCTTCCTGCACGAAAACCGTCGTAACAATAAAGAAAATGAGGAGAATGAATATGCAATCGATCATCGGGGACAGATTAATTTCTGTCTCCCCGCCTAGATCTAAATCGGCCATATTACGTCTCATTTCGCAAATGCCCTTTCACCATGAATCGATACAAGTTCCTGATGGGCAATTTCCTCCTGCCGCTTCTTCGCTTCCCGCTTGATCCACTGAATCATGAAAATCGCCGGAATCGCTACGATTAGCCCCGCTTGGGTAGTAACAAGAGCGAATCGAACACCTCGGCTAACTTGGGAAGTTGTCTCCTGCATTCTTTGCGAAAGACTTTCAAACGTCTCCAGCATTCCAATCACCGTACCTAACAGACCTAGTAACGGCGCGGCGGCAGCGAGCATACCGATGTATGCGACTTGACGGGAAACGATTTCACTAAACTCGCGCTTGGCTTGTGAATACGCTATCTCCAGCTCAACATTGGTCGCGTTTTCATCTAGACCGCTTTTAATCTCAGCGATCGAAAACCCTTTGACGAAAAACAAAGTCCCGAGTGCCGATCGATAAAGCAGCACCGACAACAAGATCAGCGCAATCATCACGACTCCTCCATCCTGTATAGACTGCCAGGCTTCTAGATAGAACTCGTCTGTCACTTCAAGCGTCTCCCTTTCCTGTAAGCTTGTTCACGATCTTCGAAAACTCAGTGGCCGCTAATTCCATCGCGCTAATGCGGCGTTTGGCTAGTCGCAAGAGCGTCCCATGAATAATCAGCGTAGGAATCGCAACCACTAGCCCTAGTTCCGTTGTCACGAGTGCCTCAGATATCCCCGACGAAAGGGCTTTTGGATCTCCCGATCCGAATATTGTGATCAATGTGAATGTTTTAATCATTCCAACCACCGTCCCCAGAAGACCCATCAAAGGGGTCGCCGCCGCCGTCACTGCTAGCCAGGGGAGAAAGCGCTCGAGTCGAGGCTTACGATGCAAAATCACGCTGATCATGTGGTCTTCCATCAATTCCCGATCTTCGTTGGCATGAGTCGCGCCCTCAGTAAGCATGGACCTCATCCACGGCTTGCTTTTCGCAATCTGCTCATTCGCTTTTTCAAGGTTTCCTTCCACCGCAGCCGCCGCAGTTGAAGCTAGATTTGAAGGAATCGATACGTTCAACGCGTTGAAATCGATTAGCTTCACGCCAGCAAGGAGGAGGGCCAAAATCCCCATGGCAATAATCAGATAGCCGACCACTCCGCCTTTTTCAATGTGCTCCCGCCAATTGTCACTCGCCTTTTCGAGCGATGCCGCTTTACCCATCGAGGCGTCCAAAGGCAGGTTAAACTGACCTGAAGATCCGTAGTTTCTTAAAGACTCACCAAATGCCCCTTCCAAAGTTGAGACTGCGGGTTCGATTGCTCCCGGACGATAGTTGAGCGTCCCCACTTCCCTACCACTTTTCTCCCGAAAAAATGCTGCCGGACCAAAAACAATCACATCGCCTTCGAGAATCTCGCCGGCCCGATCGATCGCTTGCCCGCCGAAGGAGTAGCCACCAGAAATCAGCTCGAGGCGCTGCAGGCAAATTTCGACTGCCTCAGTACGCTTCTCCCGAGCTTCCTGCGTCCCTGGGCCTGCTAGTTCAATAGCCTCTCGAAAAGGGTCCAGCAAAGCCGACAACCTCTGGTCCTCCGCAATATTCAATCGCCCTTCATACGTATTCAAATACTGGGCAAACAACCCAGATACGTAATCATTCTGGGTCCTCAAATCTCCCGTGAGCGATCGCTGAGCTCTCAGCTCTTCTCGGGCCCGTTCTTCTCCCGAGCGGATCGATCGCATCTGCCCACGCATTTCGATGACCTGGTTTTCAAGCTCATTGATAAGCCGTATCAAAGGGACTTTCTCCGCCGCAATTTCCTCTTGGAGAACGCGATATTTCTGCAGGCTTTGCTCTACCCGACTTTCCATTTGATTCGCCAAATCGGCGATATCCTTTTTCTGACCGAATGTGGCTGATGATAAACAAACAAGCGCCAAAGCGATCGATGAAAATGGTAAAAATAGATTCCGTGAACTCATCTCTCACCTCCTAACTCGTGCAAAACTTCTCCCGGTACGGACTGAATCGACGGAGGTCGCGTCTGCTCGTGAATCTGCACCAGTTCATGGATTTGCTGGATGTACTCGGGTCGCTCATGCCAAACCCAGCCTTCCGGTCCTGGTTTCAACTCCCACGCGATCGTGCCTTGGGGATCAACGGCATAGGCTCGGGCAAGGCCCCAGTAGAGAACCGAAACCATGACATCCCGACCGTCGGCAAGTTTTCTTGAGACATAGTCTATGGTAACGGATCGGTTGAACTCTTCGACGCGAGTGAATGCGGCTATCAAAATTTGCGCCCGTTCCCCCAGAGCAATCGGATCAGCCATTTCCAGTTTTTCCTGAGCCGTATTCATCTCCTCCTCGAGATACTCAGGCGCGGATGCTCGGAATCGCAAAAAGAGCTCGGTTATCTCATCCAGCTTACCCGCATAGTAAGCCCGTGCGGCCTCCTGATTCTCATAGGTCTGCTCATTGTTCGCGAACTCGCTCGATCGCATTTCGGCTGAAACTTTCAAGTTTTCCAGTCCCTCCGTCAGTTCGTCAATGCTGGCTTCGAGCACTTTTACGCTCTGAGACAAAACTTCTCTCTGTGATTTCCAGGCGCTGCGCTCTTCCGCGATTCGCTGCTCCAAGTCTAGCCAACGTTTCGTGGCCGACTCGAGCCGCTCGTAGTCGTCGCCTAAGGCACTGACTGCGACTCCGAGAAAAATTGCTAGTTTGAAAAAGCAACGCGTTGTGAAACGTGCTAGGTAAAAGGGAGAAGGTCCTTCTGTCATCTGGTTTGGGGCAAATGCGCGTCGATCGATCCTATCCGGACTCCTCAACACCCCCAAGTTCTCAAAGCCAATCCTCCGGGTCAAGCGCGTTCATTGCAATCAATCCTCATTAATTTAGCGGATATCAACGGGGGTGTTTTTCATTCACAGTCAAAGCTCCTCGCTGTTGTAGCCAAGATGAGAAGATTGGAAATGGATATTAATGAACTAGAAATGAACCATTTCTGAAATGGCGGCGGGACAATCACGCCGATTCAGACGGTGACGGCAAAGCGGCTTCACCAAACGAATGTGACGCAGCCCATAAAATGTACTCAGCAACCGTATTCAATCGTACAGGACACCGCCAGGCCAGTCAATATCCTCCCAGCATACCATCCTCCAACCTCTCCGAATCTGGTCCAATGTTCGATCTCTATCAATTTAGACGGTTTTATTAAGCCGGTGCGTAACCGTTACCCGAAAAAATCCGTTGATACTGTCGAGAGCGATCTTCACACCAGAACAACCCTTAAACCTTGGCCCCACCCTCAGTGCAAACCATTCACCCTCTTCCTACTCTCATGAAAACGGCTAGCCTATTCACCTACGCACTCACAGCTCTAATCCTCGCCCTTTTCGTTCCACCCATCGCTTCCGCCCAAACTCCCATGACTCCCGAGCAGGCGGAGGAAGCGAAAAACCGCTTTAACAAAGCCATCGAAGAACGGGTACTAAGAGTTCTGCAAGGCATCGAAGTCACAGAGGAGCAGCTCAGGCCCATGCAGGAAGCGCTCATCCAGTTTTTCGCGCCCATGCAAATTGAACAGGCGAAGATGCAGGCAGAGCGCCGAAAAATGCAGGCTGAAGGCGGCGGTCCCACAAACAGGGATCGCCAAGCAATGATGCAACGGCGGCAAAAGCTGGAAAAGCTACGCGGAGACCTGAACAAAAAGGTGAAGGCGATTTTGGACAAAAAGCAGTACAAGTCCTTCCAGTCGACGATGGAAAAGCTCATGCCTCAACCGCGGCGTGCTCCCGGCGGCCGAGGTGGTCGCTAGGTTTGTGGCATAGTGGATTTTTGTTTGCGCTTGGCGCCAGGCATGGCCACTGAGATCGCTGCATGGATTTCGACCTTCGAATTGTAGAACGACACTTCCCTGATCTCACGTCGCTTCAATACGAACGACTCGCCCAATTCGCCGATTTGATCGGTGAATGGAATCAGAAGATCAATCTCATCTCACGGTCCGACATCGGCAACCTACCGAAACGGCACATTCTCCACTCGCTCGCCATTGCCAAAGTGATGCCTTTCCAACCCGGCACCCGCATCATGGACGTCGGCACTGGAGGGGGGTTCCCGGGGCTTCCTCTGGCCATACTCTTCCCCGAATGCGGATTCCACTTGGTCGATTCGATTGGGAAAAAAATCAAAGTAGTTGTAGACTGCGTCCATAAGCTCGGCCTGGACAATGTATCCGCTGAACAAGTGCGAGCAGACAAAGTCCCTAAGCAATTTGACTTCGTCGTCGCTCGGGCAGTGACACAGCTTCCCGAATTTATGAATTGGGTGCGTAGGAAAATAAAAAAAACCGCTTACAACAATTTGCCAAACGGCGTCCTCTACCTGAAAGGGGGCGACCTCAAAGAGGAATTCGAAAAAATAAGAGAAACGCCCGTCGCGTTTCCCATACGGGAATTCTTCGACTACGAGGAATTCGATCAGAAGTATGTGATTCACGTTCCTGTTCAACGAGACTAGGGCATTCGCATCTAAAATCGTGGACTTACGCATAATCATCCCACCGAATCTGGAGTCCTCCGCGCCGCGGGACGCCATTCCGACTAAGCTGGAAGCGCTTGATCGCGACGGCAAAGTTCGAACCCCAGAGTCCTTCCCTGAGACTGCATTCGGAGATCTAACCGAGAGCCAACGCATCGCAGCGTTTTCACTGCTCCAATGGTCCGGCGGGAAACTGTCCTCCTTTTTCCAACTGGATAGGGCAAAACTTTCGCATCTGGTGGACACACTCCAAGGTCAGCCAGTCTTCTTCTGGGCAAACCGCCCGAAGGAACCGATTGAATGGAATGGGGGTGAGCTAATCGGGGTGAGCGAATTTCTGTCTCAAGAGCCTTCTTCTGTTACCCCGCCACGGGAAAGCTCGAGCACCGATCAAACTGAAAAAGCGCGATTCCCTGCACCGAGGCAGAGAGAGTCCTTTTCCGGAAACCCCATGATTGTCGATGGATCCTCTCATTTTCTCGCTGTTTCACTTCCTTCTCGGGAACACCCCTACTACGCGGAAATACGCGAATTACTGGATTCTTCCCGCTTTCGACTGGAACCGCGAAATCGTAAATGGTGGCTACGCGATCGTCACCAGACTTTGAATTTCCTTGGAGAGTTCTGGACAGACCTGGAAGAAAGATACGGAGCGGAGTTCACTGACAATTTCCGCTCTCGAACCGCGGAAATCAAAGAAGCTTCAATCAAGGCGTCGGTTCTGGAAGATCACAACCACTACAGAGTCGCGCTTTCGGTCCAAGCAGGAGGAATATCAGAGCAGTCAGTAAGCCAGTCGATCAACTCGGGGTGTCACTACGTGGAATCAGGGCAAAAAGTCTTCCTCATCAAAAAACGGAGTCTGGAAAAATTGCACGCGCTGCAACAGTCCCTCGAATCGTCTCCTAATGCTCCGCTTCTACACCAAGGGACCTACAACGTTCCCTTTTCTCGAGCACCCGAGATCGAAAACGAACTAGTCGCGTTAAACCCGAATTTCAAACCGCCCTCGACCTGGCGAGGCCGAAGCGCCGCTCTTCGCGACCTCTCAAAACTCATCAGCCCTCCTCTCCCCGACTCGTTATCGAAAATTCTTCGACCCTACCAGACCATCGGCGTGTCTTGGCTTCATCATCTCTACACCCACCAGCTCGGCGGTATTTTAGCAGATGAAATGGGTCTGGGCAAAACCCTGCAAGCCCTCGCTCTAATCTCCAGCCTTAAGCTCTCTGACGCTCAGAGTTCAGAGGCAACAGACTTTCCTCATTCGAGCGGATCCAAGCGGTCACTCGTCGTTTGCCCCGCTTCGCTCGTCGAGAACTGGAGACGCGAAGCGGAAAAGCATTGTCCAGAATTGCGCGTATTCGTTAACCACGGAGTCAATCGTTTCAAAAACGAAACAGACCTGGGCGCAACAGACTTGGTTATCACATCCTACGGCACACTCATTCGAGATCAGTCTATTTTCTCCGTAATGGACTTTCGCTGTGTATTCGCCGATGAGGCACAGCACATAAAAAACCGCCGTACTCAGAATGCGAAAGCGATTCTTAGCCTCGAGTCGCGAGGACGCTTCCTTCTGACCGGCACTCCGGTTGAGAACAGCATTCGGGACCTGATGTCACTTCTGGAATTCATTTTACCAGGAGGATGGAAGGGAATTCCAAGAGACGCCAAAGGCGATGACCGGAAATGGCACGAAAAAAGAATTCAAGAACAGGCCACCCCCTACATTCTGCGACGATCAAAGGCTCATGTTGCTCCCGAACTTCCAGAGAAACTAGAGCATGTGGTTTATGTCGAGATGACACCCGATCAAAGAAAGCTCTACGATCAAACTAAAAATCAGGCAGAGTCCGAGCTGACTGAACTCGAAAAATCCGGAGCTTCTGAAGGATCGATCCGGATGAAAACGCTGACGCAGCTTCTCCGTCTTCGTCAGGTTTGTTGCGATCCCCGACTGCTGGAGTCCGAAACAGAACCCAACACCTCAGCCAAGCGATCGAATTTCTTCGAACTCCTCGAAGAATCCATTGATGGAGGGCACCGTGTCCTCGTGTTCTCACAGTTTGTTTCTATTCTGACTCTTCTCAGAAACGAACTCGAAGATCAGGAAATCGATTACTGCTATCTGGATGGATCCACTCGTAATCGAATGGATGTGGTAGATCGTTTCCAGAACAATGAGACAATCCCTGTGTTCCTTATTTCGCTCAAAGCCGGAGGAGTGGGACTCAATTTGACCGGTGCCGATACGGTGATCCACTTCGATCCCTGGTGGAATCCAGCCGCTGAAGCCCAAGCCACTGATCGGGCCCACCGTATCGGACAAAACAAAGTGGTAACGAGCTACAAGCTCATCGTTTCCAATTCAGTCGAAGAGCGCGTGCTGCAAATGCAAAACACCAAAAGGCGGCTTCTTGAGGAAATATTCGAAGCCAGCGAGGCCAATAATTCGAAAATTGGACTCGAAGACCTTAGATCACTGTTGCGATAGCATTGGGATATCCAATGTCAATTAGAGCACGTTTAGTAAATGCTCACTCCCCGATGGTTCAGACAGTCGAGAATGAGACAAGACCGAGCACCAATACTAAAATAGCTCTATTGGAAAACGCTCATTTCGACATAGAAGCGGCGATTTGGCCAACTAATTTTTCGGCATTTACGGATGCGATGAGCGGTTTCCGCGGGTCCCACTATTCTACCTTTTCCCTCTCAAAAGCGCGGGATCAAGCGGTTCTTTTGATTTCCGCAAATCCAAAAACATTGGGATCACTAAAACCTTACGTAGTTATCAGTAATCAATCCATCAATGAAAAAGACTTTCTGAAATTATCACTTCAACTCACTAGTGTCCAGTTAAGAGGCCTTCTGAGATTGGTAAGTTGATGTTTATCAAAGAGAAAAATAAGATTTTGAGTGTTACGCATTTGAATTGGGTTTCATCGGGCTCAGGCTTTCTTGAGACTGGCGAGCATGAATGTTGGCCGTCTTGTTTTCTCTCAAATTGTCGATGTGGTCTATCGGGCGCAGTTCGATCGTTGCGTATCCAATTATCCCATGCCCAGAAAAAGCAAGAGCTTTTCCGCAAGGGACCAGTTCCTTTGCATGGCCTTCGCCCAGCTGACTTTCCGGGAGAGCCTGCGCGACATCGAAGCGTGCCTTCGCTCCCAGGCCAATTTGCTCTACGCGATGGGCATCCGCAGGCTGGTGACCCGAACCAATATCGCCTACGCCAACGAGTTTCGGAACTGGCGGGTCTATTTCGATCTCGCTCAGGTCCTCATTCGCAAGGCTCGAAAGCTGTACGCTGCGGATCGATACATTCTGGAGATCGACGAGATCGTCTACGCCATCGACGCTTCCACGATAGACTTGTGCATGAGCCTCTTCCCTTGGGCACGCTTCCGAAAGAGCAAGCCCGCGATCAAGCTCCACGCCATGATCGACTTGAACGGATCTATCCCAGCTTTCGTGGCGATTACCGAGGGGAAGGTCCACGATGTCAACGCCCTGGACTGGATAGTCTTCGAAGCGGGAGCTTTCTATGTAATGGATCGCGGATACGTCGATTTCGCTCGACTCGCCCGCATTCGATCGGCTCTCGCCTTTTTCGTCACCAGGGCAAAAACTAATATGAGCTTTTACGTTCGCGAGTCGTGCCCGGTAGACAAGTCCGTCAGATTGCGGTCCGACCAAACGATTCGTCTCAACGGCGCGAAAACCAAAAGCCTCTACCTTGGAGACTTGCGAAGGATTAGCTTTCTGGATACCGAAACCGGAAATCTCCTGGTCTTCATCACCAACAACTTCGAGATCGACGCCTTGGTCGTCGCGAAGATCTACAAGGCTCGCTGGCAGATCGAGCTCTTCTTCAAGTGGATAAAGCAAAACCTCCGCGTAAAGGCTTTCTACGGCCTGAGCGAAAACGCTGTGAAGACCCAAATCTGGATAGCCATCTGCGTCTACCTGATGGTAGCCATTCTCAACAAGAGCCTTCGAATCGAGCAAAGCATGAGCCGAATCCTGCAAGTTGTCAGCGTTAATATATTCTCGAAAGACCCTATTCATCAGTTACTTATGAAAACGCATACAAGAGATCTAAATATCGATATTTCTAACCAGTTGATATTCAATGACCTTTAACTGGACGCTAGTGACTCTGCCACATTGAGC
>CALDFV010000290.1 GCA_937942145.1 uncultured Opitutaceae bacterium | reverse complement strand
TCTGGTATGTTGGATTGATTCCTGACTTGGCGAGTGTGCGGGACCGGGCGAAGAACAAGATTCGCCAGGTTCTCTACGGCATCTTTGCCATGGGTTGGCGGGGATCAAACCGCCAGTGGAGCAACTATGAAATGTGCTACTTGATTTTGGCGGGCCTATCCACGCCGCTGGTACTTTCGGTTCACACAATCGTATCGTTTGACTTCGCCATTTCTCTTCTGCCCGGATGGCATACGACGATCTTCCCACCGTACTTCGTTGCCGGCGCTATTTTCTCGGGATTTGGCATGGTATTGACGCTTATGCTGCCTTTACGGGCGATCTATCGTCTCGAGGATCTGATTACACAGTATCATATCGATTGTATGACCAAGATCATCTTGGCCACAGGTACGATGGTGGGATACGCCTACGGTATGGAGTTCTTCATCGCGGCGTATGGAGCGAATGACTTCGAGATTTTCGCCTTCGTTAACCGCGCATTTGGAAATTACGCCTGGGCTTACTGGATAATGATCTCCTGCAATGTGCTTTCGCCTCAATTCTTCTGGTTTAAGAAGATTCGCGAAAATACGGCCTTGGTCTGGATTATTACGATTTTTGTCAACATCGGCATGTGGTTTGAGCGGTTCGTGATTGCCGTCACGACACTGACTCGCGACTTCGTGCCATCGAGCTGGGGTTACTACTCGCCCACGATCATCGACATTTTCACTTACGTGGGGACGTTCGGAGTGTTCTCTGTTCTCTTCCTCCTATTCCTTCGCTTCCTGCCACTTATGGCGATGGCGGAAATAAAGGCCGTCACTCCACAGGCGGACCCTCACAAACATTAATTGAAAGCGAATTCCTCCGACAATGGCTAATCAACACGGACTTATCGCTAAATTCGATACCCCTGCCGGCATCATGCATGCGGCAGAAAAGGTGAGAGATGCTGGCTACAAAAACTGGGACGTCATCACGCCGTTTCCGATCCACGGAATGGATCCAGCTATGGGAATCAAGAGGTCTCTAGTAGGACGATTCACCATCGTTGGTGGCACCATTGGACTCACAACGGGAATGTTGATGATTTGGTTCACGGGAGCATCAGAACTCAGTCTTCCATATATGGAAGGCTACAAGCTCATCGTTGGCGGCAAACCCTATTTCAGCCCGCAGTTTGCGTTTCCGGTTTCCTACGAGCTAACCATTCTCTTTTCTGCCTTCGCTTCCATTGGTGGAATGTTCATTCTAAACAAGCTGCCTAGGCATCATCATCCGGTTTTGAAATACAAGGACGTTGCCGCTAGTTCAGACGACAAGTTCTTTCTGTATATCGAAAATGAAGATCCGCAATTCGATGGGGAGAAGACACGCTCTTTCCTTAACGATCTCGGACCTGTTGAAGTCGGGGAATTGGAGGAATAATTTCGATGCGATACGTTTTTCTAATATTTATTCTAGGTGTCATCGGGGTGTTGGCAATTCTCGGTCCAAGAGGCGGGGTTTCAACTCGACCACCACTGGAAGTATTTCCCGACATGGATCGGATGCCAAAGTACCATCCCCAAGCGAAAAGCGCTTTCTTCGCGGATGGCCGCACAGATCGGCTTCCAGTTGACGGAACGGTTGCTCGAGGTACGTACTACGAAGACGAATACTATGGCACCGGAAAAAACGGTGAAGTATTCGGCAAAGGGTTTCCCATCGAGGTTGACTATGACGCGATTTCACGCGGTGAGGAACGATACAATATATACTGCGCTGTTTGTCATGGCGCCGCAGGGGATGGAGACAGCATCACCAAGAAATATGGCATGCTGACGGTAGCCAGCCTCACAGACCAACGATTGGTGGACTACACGGACGGACAGCTTTACGACGTGGTTAAGAACGGTAAAGGGCTTATGCTAGGATACGCGGACCGTCTCACGGTCGAAGATCGCTGGAACGTTGTCCTTTACGTTCGCGCTTTACAGCGGGCCGCAAACGGCACTGTTGATGATTTAACGCCTGTTAAACGAGAGGAGCTCGGACTATGAGCGAAGATTTTTCACCTAATCCAAAAAAGTGGCTGACGATCGGGGTCGTTGGACTGATCATTTCGTTTGTCGGCTTCTTTGTTGATACGCAACTAGCGGTATGGTCGTATCTCATCGGGCTGATTTTCATCACATCCATCGCTGTCGGGATGCTGTTTCTAGTGATGATCCACCATATTTTCGATGCGGAGTGGTCCGTTATCGTGAGACGCCAGGCGGAGCACTACATTTCTGCCTTACCCTACATGGGATTTCTTTTTATCCCTCTGTTCGTCATTACCTATATGGGGAAGGATCAAGGGGTGCTTTGGTTATGGATGAATCAGGATGCGCCGCTTCATGGTCACGGTACCGTGGGCACAGATATACTTTATCAAAAGAAGACTTGGTGGTTGTCTGAGACTTTCTTCTGGGTTCGAGCTGTTTTCTGTTTTGCGGTCTGGACCTATTTTGCCCGGGCGTTTCGGAGAAACTCGTTCGCCCAGGATGAAGATGGTTCACCGAATCATACCTTTTCTAGCCGCAAGCACGCTGCCGCGGGACTCATTCTGGTGGCCCTGACTTGGACAGCCGCGGCTTTCGATTGGATTATGGGCCTTGAGTACCACTGGTTCTCCACCATGTTCGGTGTATGGATTTTCGCGAGCGCAATGCGTGCGGCGTTAGCGGTGATGCTTCTAACCTGCGCCTTCTTGGTCGCGAAGGGTCCTTTAAAAGGAATTCTGAATACGAAGCATTTGCATGACGTGGCCACTCTGGCCTTCGCTTTTACAGTATTTTGGGCTTACATCACCTTTTCCCAGTATTTCCTGATCTGGAATGCGAACATTCCCGAAGAGACCTTCTGGTTTAACGATCGGGAGCAGGGGATTTGGTGGCCGATCTCCATGATTTTGATCTTCGGATATTTCCTATTCCCGTTTCTCTACATGCTCCAATTCCCGCTCAAAACGAATTTCAAGTCTATGACTTTCATGGCTACCTGGTTGCTATGCATGAACCTGCTGGATGTTTTCTTCAACATTCTTCCGTCTTTGAAGGACTCGCATGGCGAGCCATTTCAATTGTTCTCAAGTTTTCATAATATCATTTGGTACATTTCAGGAGTTGCTGGAGCCGGGGGAGTTTTACTTTGGGCCTACTGGTCGAGTTTCTTGAAAACGAAGATCATACCGATTCGCGATCCACGCATTCAGGATTGCTTGAACCACAACCATTAATTTAACGAGCGATGAGCGAAACCGCCCAAACACCTTCACGAAGCGCCTTCCCAACGATTGTCGCAATATTGGGAAGTTTACTGATCTTCTATTTCTTTATTAGTTTCACGTATCTGGATTCAGAAGTCGAATCGGGAGAGCCTTCTTTAGAGCGACCCTCATTGGCGGAGCACGAAGCAATCGCTTCGGACAAACTTTCCAAATACTCGGTTATGGACGCCTCGACAGGTAAAGTTCGGCTGCCCATAGAGCGCGCCAAAGAGCTTATCGTTTCTGAAAACTCAAAGTAGTTTATACAGACTGAGGAGTTCATCGAATTGTAGTTTTGAATATGAATTTGATCGGCAATATTTGCTCTTCGCTTTTTACTGATCTCTCGGGAGATTCGAAGAGCCGTGAAGGTGTCCGTGGGATTGATGCGTCGATTCGCTTTCCCCTACTCACACTGATCAAAAGCGCGTTCATTTGGCTGATTGTAGCGACCGTTTTCGGATTGATTGCCTCCATAAAGTTGCACTCGCCTGGATTTCTCGCGGATTGCTCTGTTCTCACTTACGGAAAAGTGGACCCCATTTTCTGGAATACCTTAGTGTACGGCTGGCTTTTTAACGCCGGTCTGGCCTGCGCTGTTTTTCTGTTGAGTCGACTGGGTGGTAACAACGTAGGACTCGGAGTGTTTCTTACTATTTCTGTCTCTCTTTGGAATACCGGAGTTTTGGCTGGGATAATTGGAATCATGTGGGGTGAGCAATTGCCTTTTGAGTGGCTTGAGTTTCCCGCTTTTGCGGCACCGATATTGTTCTTAGCGTTCCTAGGAATTGGGACTTGGAGTTTGCTGACATTTAGGTCTCGTATTCATCGATCGAGCTACGCTTCGCAATGGTGGATTCTAGCTTCAATTTTTTCTTTTTCATGGATCTACACGGCCGCACAGGTGATGCTGGTTTGCATGCCGGCGCAGGGAGCCATTCAAACATTGGTTAACTCCTGGTATGTTGAGAATGTATTTGGATTGTTTATTGCTCCGTTAGCATTCGCGACTCTCTATTACCTTCTTCCCAAAACGTTGGGTACGGCAGTTGTTGGTTACAAGTATTCTGGTTGGGCGTTCTGGTCATGGTTCTTGTTTGCTAGCTTTTCAGGAATTGCGGATCTAGCTAATGGGCCCATACCTGCGTGGGTATCCTCTTTAGGTGTTATCGCGACTTTTGGCCTTCTGATTCCAACGACTACGATGTCGATCCAGTTCTTGTCCAGTTTGTTCAGCCGTTTCAGTGTGATATGGGACTCAGCAACCGCCCGCTATCTATTGGTCGGCTGTATTACATTCCTGCTTGTAATGTATCACAAGATTTTCGGAGCGCTCAGAGGTTCACTGGATACCACTCAGTTTTCCCTTTATGACTCAGGCGTCACCCAACTTGCGCTGTTTGGATTCGCTGGGATGACTTTTACAGGTGCCATTTATTTCATTCTTCCACGCCTTTTGAATAAGGAACTTCCTTCCACTTCTCTGATCGATTTGCAGTTTTGGTCCCATTTGATGGGGTTGATTCTCGTATCCATAGGACTGATTTCAGGAGGTACTCAACAAGGAGAACTGATGAACGGAAGCACTGCTGAAGCGCTCGTTGTGGTAAAGACGATGCAGAGTAGTTTCTATCTAACTACCATTGGAATGGTGTTCTTTCTTATCGGAGCGGTGGCTAGTGGAGCAACTTACATTGGGATCATGCTTTCGACTCGGACACCGGAAGAAACCGAAACCAGCCTGATTAAGGAGGCTCCGGAATTGGAGTATAGCGCCTCATGAATCGTGGTCCTTTTATATTTCTAGGGGTCTTCCTCATCGTCGCAACTTCGTGGACGTTCGTTCTTTTTAAATCAAACCAAGAGGTAGGGCAACTTTCCGCAGTACTTGATGAAGATCTAGGTAAGTACGTTCCGGGTAAAACGATTGGAGCAGCGGCCCACGGCAAGGAAGTCTATCAAGAATTGGGCTGTATCGCCTGTCATACGCAGCAGGTGCGAGTGGCATCTGGAATGGACATCGCTCGAGGGTGGGGTGAACGGCAGTCTGTGGCTCGCGACTATATTAATGACGAAAGATCACTCATTGGAAATGTTCGGATTGGCCCGGATCTTTCTAATGTTGGGGCACGTCAATTAGACAGGAATTGGCACCTCCTTCATTTCTACAATCCCCAAATCAATTCCCAGGGAACGAACATGCCGCCGTATCCGTTTCTTTACGAAGTGCGTGAGGTCGTTGGTGAGGCATCAGCGAACGCCCTTGATCTGCCGGAAGAGTTTTCTCCTGGAGAAGGACTTGAGGTGATCCCAACAAGAAAGGCGGAATCGCTCGCTTCATACATGCTAAGCTTGAAAGTTGATTACGATTTAAAGGAAGCCCCGAAATCGAACGAAACAATGGCTGAGGAATTAGCCGTCGCGTTGGAGAATGCGCAGTAATGAGTGACGAATTTCAAAATCGGGATTTGCCGGGAATCGACCAATCGCTAGCCAGCGATGAGAGTATCGTAAAGACCCATGCGCGGATCCGTCGCGAGCCATCTACGGCCTACCCAGTACTCTTTTTTACCTGTTCGGCGGTAGTCGCCGTAATAATTTTCAGTTGGTTTTACGCCCGACGTTACCTAGGCGAGGAGAATTCTTATTTGCACGAAAGAGCTGATATAGCTCTATACAATGACTGGCAGGAGCGACCTAGAGGTCCAATCGTTTACGATTACTATGCGATTGGTGAATCGCTCTACACAAAGATGGCCTGCGTGGGCTGTCACCAGGCAGATGGAAATGGTCTTCCCGGTCAGTTCCCTCCTTTGGCGGGTTCTGAGTATGTGGTCACCGAAGACCACGCCCTGCCAACGAAAATTTTGCTAGCTGGTTTAGTAGGCCCGATCACAGTCAAAGGAAACGAATACAATGGGAATATGGCGGCTTATGGTCCGGGTTTAAAGGATCATGAAATTGCCGGTTTAGTTACCTATATTCGTAAAAGCTGGGGCAACGAGGCAAGCGAGGTCAACACTGATCAAGTTGCCGCTGTGCGAGCCGAAATCGGGGACCGTAGCCCGTACACAGTGGAAGAACTTTAGGCCGGTTTGCACGGTTTATTCGAATACTATTCAGCCTGCTGGTCTGGAGAGTTCTTCCGAACGATTAACTGCTGCGTCGATCCCTTTGTGGATCGTTTCGGACCAATCGGCGGACTTGAGGCTCTCCAGCAAAGCGTGGGTCACACCGTTGGGCGAGACCACTTCATCGACTAGTTCAGAAGGGAGCTGGCCGCTTTGCTTCATTAGTTCGAGGGAACCGATTCCGGTCTCTATCGCTAGTTGAGTGGCAAGGGAGCGTTCTAGCCCATGCGTTTCAGCTGCTTGCGCGATAAAGTCGATAAACTGAAAAAAGACTGCGGGTCCGCAGCCGCTTACCGCGGTAACGATGTGCATTTGCGGTTCATTGACTTCGTAGCTGGCCCCCAATGCCCCAAGCAGTGATTCCACGATTTTTCGGTCGTCGCTGGTGGGAGGATTTTCAAAGCAATAGGCACTCACCCCTTTGCCAATTCGCGATGGCGTGTTGGGCATGACTCGAACCACGTTTCGAGCTAAAGGAAATACGCTTCGAAGTGACGCCAGGGTGCGTCCGGCGAGTACGGAAATCAACAATGAGCTTTTGGCAGCATCTCCTTCCTCTTCCGTTATGGTATCCAAATGCTGGGGCTTGAATGCTAGAATAACGGTATTGGACTGGTTGAGGAGCTCGAGACGCGAGGAAGATAGTCCAATACCCGTTTCCAGGGAGAGAGCCCGTGCGGTCTTTCCCGATCCCGAGATGCAACTAACTTCTTGCGAGGAAAAAACGCCTTTTTCTAAAAGGCCAAGTACGATCGCCCGAGCGAGGTTTCCTGCACCAATAAATCCAATACTCATATAAACTAGGCGTCGCTTTCTTGATACGGATGAGTGAACTCGGCCGTGACTCCGCAAGTCTCATTTTTATTGATTCGAATTTCACCTCCCAAGGTGCGAATGGCGTGGCGAGCGATTGTCAGCCCCATTCCGACCCCAACGGTGTTTTTCGTGCTGACGAAGGGTTCGAACATATTGTCTTCCACCTCTGGGTCGATTCCATCTCCTTGGTCGATGACTTGAAAAACCACATTCTGCTGGTCATCGAAAAATTGGGTGGTGAGCTTAATGGGCCGCTCTTTCTTCTTGGATGGGATGTAGCTTTCCCAAGCATTTAGGATTAGTTTGGAAAGGGCATCCTCGAAGGCTTCAATGTTTGTCTGGATCGACTTTCCATCGAGCTGGTTGTCTATATGGACAACGATGCTCGTGCCCGCAGCTTCATTTGCTCGCTCGATACTATTAGCAACAAGCTTGTCGATCAACATACTGTGTAGCGATAGCTTTGTAGTGAATGCAACCGTACTCAGCTGTTTTATGATACTGACGATTCGGTTTGCAGCTCCTTCAACTCGGGTAAGGTTGTGCAAGACTTTCTCCGCGTCATTGTGATTGGCTTTCGCCAGTTCCAGGTAACCCATAACGACTCCGAGGAGATTATTGAGGTTATGGGCGATGCCTTGGGTGAGCGCTCCAATCGATGCGGCCCGTCGCGATTCGCCGAGCCGTTTGGTCAGTTCGATATTATCCTGATTAATTGCTAGATATTTGAGTTGCGACCTAATTCGAGCGGTGGTCTCCTCCAAATCGATGGGCTTGGTGATGTAGTCTACTGCACCGGCTTGTAGTCCTTCCAGCTTTCCTTTTTTTGAGTTTTGGGCGGTTACAAAAATGACCGGGATAGATTTTGTGCGTTCATCCTCACGGAGTCTTTGGCATACTTCAAAGCCATCCATACCGGGCATCATGATATCCAAAAGTATGAGATCGGGCGAACCCGACCGAGCGAGCTCGAGTCCCTCCTGTCCGTTTCGAGCGGTTAGTACCCCGAGCCCCTCTAGTTTGAGTTTGCGACTCAAAACTTGAATATTAACCGGCTCATCATCGACTACCAGTATCGTGCGATCGGGCGAATTTTGCTCGGTCATATTTGGAAGAGATGAATTATTTGACACCCTAAGCCAATCAAGCGTTTTGCAATTCGTATGCTTTAACGGTATTTTTCATCAATATTGCCACGGTCATCGGTCCAACGCCTCCCGGAACGGGAGTGATTCTCGAAGCGAGAGGGGAAACTTCGCTAAAGTTGACGTCTCCTACAAGTTTGTACCCCTTTTTCTTCGATGAATCTTCGACCCGGTTAATCCCGACGTCTATCACGACGGCACCCTCTTTGACCATGTCACCGGTGACCATTTCCGGCTTGCCAATGGCCGCTACGAGAACATCCGCTTGTCGAGTGATTTCCTTCAGATTCCGCGTTCGAGAGTGACAGACCGTAACTGTCGCATTGGCATGCGGCCCTTTCTGCATTGCGAGAAGAGAAAA
This sequence comes from uncultured Opitutaceae bacterium, assembly GCA_937942145.1. GTDB lineage: Bacteria > Verrucomicrobiota > Verrucomicrobiia > Opitutales > Opitutaceae > Pelagisphaera. The sequence goes on along the minus strand of CALDFV010000290.1, from coordinate 1,739 downwards.
CGTTTTCCCGACGATTAAGCTGCGACCTAAAACGACGACATGCTTTCCTTCAAGTGGGATGCCTTCCCTTTGGCAGATTTCGATGATTCCAGCTGGAGTACAAGAAACGAACCCGGTGGGATCCTCTTGAACAATCCTACCCGCGCTGACGACGTGAAATCCGTCGACGTCTTTGATCGGGTCTATGCGGTTGAATGCGGACTGTTCATCGAGTTGTGAGGGTAACGGTGATTGTATCAAAATTCCGTTTACCGAGCTATCTGCGTTGAGTTCGTCAATTTTTGCAAAAAGCACGTCCTGTGTGATCGTGTCTTCAAAGGTGAAAAGCAGGGGACGAATCCCGATTCTTTCAGCGGTCTGATTCTTGCTTCGAACATAGGAAACAGACGCCGGATCTTCGCCGACCCGAATAAAGGCGATACAGGGTTTGGCTCCCTTTACCTGAGATACCTTCGAAGTGAGCTCATCGACAATGTCGCGAGCGATTTGTTTGCCATCAATTAGTTTCATTTAGATGTAAACGACTCTACCAATTATGAGTGTGAAACGGTTAGTTTTTCTTTTTCAACATCTTGGCGCGAAGCACGATGGAATCTATGTTTTCAAGGTCATGGATCGTCCCCCAAGCCGTTAATCGTGTATTCACGAAATTGGTAAACGGCTCCGCATCGGGAAGCTTCGAATGATCGACGTAGGCAATTGTTTCATTGTCGCTGTTGATCAACTTGAATTTGTATCCCGATCGAGTTGACTCGAGATAGCTAGCAGAGACAAGTATGCCTTCCAAGGATTGACCTGAATCGCTAACGATTTTGGGCTGCTTGGGCGCTACGATTCTTGCCGCGTTTGGCTTAAGCTTTGGTGTGGGCGGCGCCGAGTAGTCGCGAATGTAACCGAGTACGATGGTTTCAAGGTTTATATGGCAGAACCGCGGGTCGATAGAGACAATCTCCGCCTTGTCCTGGTCGGTCGCGATCGCGAGGATGTCAGCATCGGATCTTGGGCTTAGCAAGTAGCGAGAGCCAGGAAGTGGAAGGAAGTTTTTCCCGATGTCTTGGCTATCTAAATACACAAGAAACTCGCCTCTGTAGTAAATCGGTCTCCACCCAGAGGCAGGTTCGGTATTCTTTGGCCACTCTGCGTTCACGGCGAGCGAAAGGGAAGGGAGTTTCCCAATTAGAGTGGAGTTAGGGTCGGGGCGAATCCGAACGTTGATTGATTCCTGGGCGAACGCGGAAACGCCCCCTGCTAGGGTCGCTAGTAGGGCCAATGTAGGTAGGGTGATGACAGCTTTCATAAGGTATTCTCGTGTTTGAATAGTTTCTGAATCTCGTTTTTTTGTAGAATCATTCCGACGCCTTTAGGCATTCCTTTGATGCTGAAGGTTCCGATTTGGTATCGTTTCAGGCGTTTGACGTCGTATCCAAGAACCATGAACAGGTTGCGGATTTCCCGCTTCTTTCCGTGGTGCATCTGAACATCGACTTCTTTGGAGGCATCGTTGCTCTGGTTTCCAAGAAGGGCGGCCTTCTCCACTTTCATTCTCTCCCCTTCGTAGTGTATGCCCTTGATGAGTTTAGGAATGCTTTTTTTGGGGAATGGTTGTTTTAGAGATACCTGGTAGCGTTTCACAACGAGATTCGACGGATGCATCAGTCGGTTTGCCAAATCTCCGTCATTGGTCAGAATGACGAGTCCTTCGCTTTCCTTGTCGAGCCTTCCCGCGCAGAAAAGTCGAA
>CALDFV010000289.1 GCA_937942145.1 uncultured Opitutaceae bacterium | reverse complement strand
GCGGAAGCAGTGAACACTCCCCGGTCGAAGGGCTCTTGGTCTGCGATGAATGAGTAAGCGTCTCCAGCTATCAATGACACGTTGCTAATTCCCAGTTTGGAAAGCGCTTTCCGGGCATTTTCTACTAGTGATGGGATAATCTCGACGCTTGTTACGCGGCCCTTTTCTCCGACAAGTCGACTCATGAGCGCCGCATTCCATCCGCTCCCACCCCCTAGCTCGAAAACGCTCATTCCCTCTTGAATATCGAGCAAGTGGAGCATGAAAAGAACCAGGGAAGGCTGGGATATGGTCGACAGGGTTTCGCCTTTTTCGTTTTGGTAGATGCAATATGGCTGGTCGGCATACAAGGTATTCAAGTGTTGGAGAAGCGTGCTGTCATTGACCTCCTGCCAGAGTCCGGGTGTGCCGTCTTGAAATCGAGGCACGAAAAGATGCCTTGGCGTTTCGAAAAACGCATTCTTTATCCTTGGGGGAAGCGATTCGCCATGGAGAAAGCCTTCGGCGTTCTCGATGAGCGATTCTTGTAGAGACCGAATAGTGTTCTCGACGTCCATGGAAAGTTTGTGTGATACAAAGGCGACTTTGTTATCCGAGGGCAAAGTTATAATGTTTGTTACCCCTTAGGGAATGATGTTACCGATTGAGGGCTTAGAGAGTCTCTTAGTCAGGATTTTAGATTTGTGATGTTCCGTACAGTGGTCTTAGGCTAGTTATCGATGCCGGATATGGAGATTTCTGATAAAGAATGGATTGGGTTCCGCGAGAAGTGCCGCCGAATCATCTTTCTCTCGAACAAACCGGGAGAGAAGCTCTTTGATGTGCTTTTGATTCTGGCGATTATATTGAGCCTTGTGATTGTGATGCTCGATAGCATCGAGGCCTTGAGGGTGCAGTACAGTCAGTTATTCTACGCCATTGAGTGGTTTCTAACTATTCTCTTTACCGCCGAGTATATTCTGCGGCTCTACGTTGCTCGAAGCGCGGCAAAATACGCCCGAAGTTTCTTTGGGATTGTTGATTTGCTTTCGATCCTCCCCACCTATTTGGATTTACTGCTTCCGGGAGCCCATTATCTGATGACGCTTAGGGTGCTCCGAGCACTCCGAATTTTTCGGGTTCTTAAGATGGTTCAATTCGTGGGCGAGGCGAATCAACTTGCTTTAGCCATTAGAGCCTCTGCTAGAAAAATTGCGATATTCGTCTTTGCGGTTTTAACTCTGGTTTGTGTCATAGGCTCGATGATGTATCTCATAGAAGGTCCAGAAAATGGATACACGAGTATACCGAGAGGCGTATACTGGGCGATCGTTACTCTGACGACTGTTGGCTATGGAGATATTTCTCCCCAAACCACATTAGGGCAGTTTTTTGCCTCAATGGTAATGATTACGGGCTATGGGATCATCGCCGTGCCCACGGGAATTGTGACGGCGGAGATTACCCGCGCGACTTGGAGTGCGGATAGTGAAGCGAGATGTGGATCTTGTGGTTTGACGGGTCATGGATCCAACGCTCGCTTTTGCAGAAGTTGTGGAGACTCCTTGCCAATTCCACCTAGTCCTGATTCCAAGGATAATTAGGGATAGAACTAGGGTTGGTAGTAATGCAATATACCTTAGTAGTAATCACTTAATGCTAGTTGAGATTACGGTAAAAATATAACTACCTCGTGATTGGCATCGTTGAGGTCTGGGTATCATTTAAAAAAGGTTAGAATACGCTAGGGTGGGCCTGAAATGTGTATCAAAATTTCTCACTGTTACTGTGGTGTGAAGTAAGACGAAGCCTAAAATAGAAAAGGAAGTTGGTGACGGGATAGTGGAGGGTGCCCCAGCCTTCTCGAACGAGGAATTTGCCGCCCGAGCAATTTCTGTTCTATAAGATATTTCAAACACGACCTACTCGCGTTTTCAAAGCCTAGCAAAAAGCCTATTCCTGATCCCTCACGCCTGTATTAGCCTAGGTTCCAAAACTTCTGAGGATCTAAAAGTTCGGATGGTTGACAAGGTCGCCGAAGTTCCTCGAGAAGGCTCTTTCTGCGGGACTGTTCTCGAACGCTCGGAAATTCTGGTGGTTCAAAATGCGTGCAATGATATCCGTTTTCGCGACAATCCGCTCGTTCAGGATAAGATGCAGATTCGGTTCCATGCGGGTGTTCCGTTGCATCGCGAATCAGGTGAGCCTTTTGGCACCTTGTGTGTGATGGACACCATACCTCGTACCTTTGATGAAGGTCGGTGGACGATTTTAAGGGATTTAAGCAGGCAGATTGTAGAACACTTCGAGATTGAAGTGCGCAATCAGATGCTAGTCGGAGAATTTGCGGGAACATTGAAATCCGACCGTTCACGAGCGCAGGCAGGTTCTCACATTCAGACTGACGGAAAACGTGCCGTTAACGTTGGTTCGGGAGTTTCGCTGGATGATGAAGTGGAAAGAATATTCGATCTGTTCGCTAGCGAGGCGAATGCAGAGGGTGTTGAGCTGGCGTCCAATGTTTCGAAAGACCTCCGGGTGGACCTGGACCGGGACATTCTTTGGATGGTGCTGAGAACGACGATCTTCAACGGCATAAAATACTGCATTTTGGGCGGTTCGGTTCGGTTTGAGGCCTGGGAGTCCGCCCGTCATTTGCTTATTTCAGTTTCTGATACGGGTGCCGGAATGCCGCTCGGCAAGGTTCAAGAGGTCATGGGCGAGTCACCGACCATTTCTGGCCTGGTCGCCTGCCGTCGCTTGCTTGAATCCAACATCGGGCAGATGGATATCCTCATGGAAAAGGGTATGGGCACTACGGTCACCCTGACAATCCCCATGGGATAGGCGGACTTTTCGGATCACAGATTGGGCTAGGCGGCCCAGATTCTTAAGGTCTGCAGCATGAACGCCTCGAGGACTGCCTCCGGCTTCATATTCAAGTTCAGCAGTCTAGGCGATGACTCGAGAGCGCGCACGCAATCAATCAATTTGGACGCAACATTCGGTTTCTCCGTGAGACTATCCCGGGCGAAGGCTTCGGTAGTGACTTCGATTGCCGCGAGGAAGTCTTGACGGAGGGAAATGCTGATCCGCGATTCCAGGGCGATTCTTTCGTCATCCCCCAGTTCTTCAGGCAGATTTTTGGATTGTTCTTTCCAGGTTTCCTTGGTGATGGCTTCGATGGTATGCCGGAATTGTTCTATCAAACCATAGAGCCCCATTATGTAGTGAGGAATCGTTCCTTTGCCTCCGGGTCTGGCATACAAAAGATCCGACAACCATTCGCGGTAGCGCTCTAGCCATTCCAGGACTCGCGGGTCGGCAAGACCCTGATTTGAGGCGGGAAGTCGAAATAGCTGACAGCGGCTGCGTATTGTCGGTAGGAGAGAGTAGGGCCGCGTGGTGAGAAGAAGGATCGTGGTATTGAGCGGCGGTTCCTCAAGGGTCTTCAGAAAGGCATTGGCAGCGCTGGCGTTTAGCCGGTCAACCTCATAAATGAGCGCGACCTTGCGGTCCCCTTTTTGAGGAGAATGCTGAATGTTGCGGATCAGTTCCCGTGTGTCGTCAACGGATATGATGCGTGATTTTTTCGAAGGCCGGAGGGAGAATACATCCGGGTGCCATTCCACGCCGTCATCCGTGTGGCTTACATCGATCAGCTTGCTTATCAGTTCGTAGGCGAACGATTCGACCTGCTTCAGATTCTGTCCGTGAATCAGCAGGGCATGGGCAAGACGATTGTCCCGGATCGCTCGATCGATTAGCTGGCTAGGGGACTGTTCTGCGATTTGAGTGGTCACGACTTCGAGGGAGAATCAATCGCCTGAGTTTCGTTGGGATTGGATTATGCGTATCCGCCTAATTGTGACTTTGCAGAGAGCCCGCAACTATCAGATGTGCTCGAGCACCGTTTTGAGGATATCCTCCTGATTCTCTCTCAATTCCCTCGTGCCGTCGACGACATGAAACCGTTCGGGCAGCGAACGGGCCAGGAGCAGGTACCCTTCGCGGACCTTCTTGTAGAAGTCTACGTTCTCCTGTTCCATGCGGTCGGGGAGATCCGTTACGCGCCGTTTGACGCGGGCGATCGAAACTTCCGCAGGAACGTCTAAAATGAAAGTCAGGTCCGGTGTTATGCCGGCCGCGGCGAACTGGTTAATGTAGCTGACGGGATCCGAGGAGATGCTTCGAGCCGCGCCCTGGTAGACTGTTGTGGAGTCGAGAAACCGGTCGCAAAGAATGATCTTTCCTTCCTGGAGCCCCGGAATGACTACTTGCCTGACTAATTGGGCACGGGCGGCCGCGAAAAGAAGCAACTCGGCTTCAGGGGCCATATCGTTTCCGGCGGAGTTGTGGATAAGCAAATGACGAATTTCCTCTCCGATTTCGGTTCCCCCCGGCTCACGAGTCACAACAACTTCGTTTCCCATTCCTTCGAGTTCATCCGCAAGCAACTCGATTTGGGTCGATTTGCCGCTTCCCTCGGAGCCTTCGAATGTAAAGAGTTTCCCTGTTAGAGCGTCTGCTTGAGTCATAGTTATTGGCTACCAGCTCCTCAGAAAGCTGTCGATATCGTTGAGGGAAGGACTTACCGCTGTGCGGACATAGAATCCGGAAACGGAAACGCCGACGGTCAGGCAAGCTTCGGGCGAAAGACCGAGCATTTGTCCGGTGGAAAATCCAGCGTTAAAATGGTCGCCCGCTCCGGTCGTGATCTTCGGGTTTTCCACATAGGGCCCGTCAACGCACCATTCTCCATCCTTCGTGGCGCAAGCGGCGCAACGGGTGGGATGCACGACTACGGTGCTCACGTTCAATTCGCGTCGTATCTTCGCCGCGAGTCGCTTGAGGGAGTCTGCGTCTTCGCCGTTTTCTCCGAGTTGGAACGCTTCGCTGACCTGCTGCCCTTCCTTCAGGTTAAGACCCAAGGTAACGTTGCCGAAGTTCTGGAACTTCGCAATCGCGTGGAGCGCTTCGATAAGCTCTCCTTGAGCCCGCTTTTCAGGATCGGCGAGATCGAAAAAGAAGGTTCGTCCCCCGTCGATGGGAGGGAGACTGGGAAGGACGCGATCCGTGAGCGCCGCGAAAATCGCGTTCATGTGGGGGATCATGGTCCAATTTACGAGAGCAACGAGGCTGGACTTGGACAGCGTGTCAAGAAACGCTCCTTCACCCATGGTCTCGATGATGGACTCGTAGTTGAGATCGTCCAGGGTCTTGGTAATCCCCATCATGATCTTGCCGTCGTTAAACTCCAACGCGTTGGTGAAACCGGGGTCTGACACGCATACCGCACTCGTTTTCTTGGCGAATTCCTCGAAAACTGGATGCACCGCGTTTTTCCCTAGCGCTCCGATATAAGTTAGGGGAAATCCTGTGGCGCACAGCGCGTTGGCCATAATCGGTCCGTTGCCGCCGAGTTTCTCCATCTTGGGATACATCTCGATATTGGCGCTCTTGCCAACGGCTCCCAGAATCCGGTTTCCGAAATCCTCGATTGTCTCGATGCGGGAGAAGTCGTCCCCGATCCCATGGCGCTTGGCGACGAGGTGGATGATGGTATCCACAAATCCATCGAGCCCGACTAGGGCCCGTTTGCCGGATTGGTTCCCTCGTTTGTCCTGCAGTTCTTGAATGGCGCGTTGTATGTATTCCATGAAAGGGTGCTTTGGTTTTCGTTTGGGAATAAGAGCAAGGAATCTGGCCAGAGCAACCGTAATTCTGCATCCAGCGAAACAAGTGTTAATTTTCCACCGCTTAGATGGAAATTTATTGAACGCTCCCGCGCGGAAGGTTTCAAAGGACTAGGTCTGGACGATCGTCCGGCCTGAAATGCGAACTATGCCTATTCCCATGGACGTCACTACTTTAATTGCCGCTGGAGGCGGACCGAACGTTTTCACCTATTTCACCCAAAGCAACCCGGCGGGTAAGGCTATCATATTTGCCTTGGCGTTTTTCAGCGTGTGCGCCTGGGCAGTGATGCTTGGCAAATACTGGGAACTGAAACGTTTGCGCCTCTACAATCTTGGATTTGAGCAATCGCTGCATCGCCTGAGTTCCATCCTGAATGCCCCGTCGACGTTTAAGGCTCCTAAGCGAGTGCCTTACGCCGCGCTCTATTCCGATGCGATCGAAGCCTACCACCGGATTGACCCGAAAGCGGGGGAAAGTATCGAGCAGCTTCGAGCCGCTCGAGTGGAGCACGTCGAAAACGCGTTGCAGCGAGCGTTGGCCAATAAAACCCTCAGTTACGAGTCGAGCATGATTTTCCTGGCCACGATTGTGTCAGGGGCGCCGTTCTTCGGCCTGCTGGGTACCGTTTGGGGGGTTATGGACGCCTTTGGCGCAGTTGGATTGCAGGCGACGGCGACGCTGCAAAACTTGGCCCCGGGTGTATCGGGCGCATTGCTGACGACGGTAGCGGGTTTGTGCGTCGCGATCCCGTCGGTGTTTGGCTACAACTTTCTTCTTTCCCGTACCAAGGTATTGGTGACGGAGCTGCAGAACTTTGCCAGCGCCCTCGCGGACATGATCGAGCTCGAGAGCCGCTAAGAATCTTCTGATGGGTAGATCGTTCCACAGACAAAAGTCCCTCGAGGCGAATTCCGAGCTCAATGTAACGGCTCTGATCGACCTTGGCTTCGCCTTGCTCATCATCTTCATGATTAGCACGCCGCTCATCGAAAAAGAGCAGCTGATGGAGATCGACCTGCCGGTGGCGACCCCGAATCAGGCCCAGTCATCTGTCCCGGATTCGGTCGACCTGCTGGTTACGACGGAGGGATATCAAATGGATGGAAATCCGGTGGGCATGCTGGAACTGGAAAACGAACTCGCCCGTTACGGGGACATGAGCGATCCACCGGTGCTGGCGATACGGGCCAATGGCGATACCCCTTATCAGTATGTGGTGACGCTGCTGGACCTTTTGAAAAAGAATAACTTGAAACGAATCAATCTGGTCACGCGTCCAGAAGACGCCTAGACGCGGCAGTTCGTGGCAAAACCATGTATTTCGATCAAAGAGGACCGCTCATCTTTTCCGCGAGTTTGCACTTCGCGATTATTGTGGTGTTCCTTATCAAATCAATGGTTCAGCCAGAAAAGGAGCCGGAAGAGCTTGTTTTCGAACTGTATTCTCCTCCTGCCAGTGCAGGGGCAATGGAGTCGAAGCCGGTTGAGTACGTTCCCGAAGACTTGGATTTGCCTACGCCCGATGAGATTCCGGATCCGGAGCCAAGAGAATTGCCACCCGAACCCGTTGCGATACCAGAGGAAGTGATTCCTGCCGAGCCCGAGCCTCCAAAAGTTATTAATTTCGACGACTTCAGGAGCACTAATCCTATCCGGAAGCAGCGAGTTCCCACGCAAAAGCCTCCCCCTAAGCGTAACAACCAATTGGACAAAGTGGTTGAGAGTCTCGTGACTGGGCTCAAAGACATCGATGTGGTGCTGCCGGAGTCCACCATTGGATCGTTGACCGCCTCGGACCAGAGTCAGTTGGAGTCCTACTTTGGGCAGCTTATTCAGGCGATCTCCGGCTCGGTGGAGATACATCCACTGGCGGGGAGCCCCTTGAGAACGAAGGTCCAATTCGAGCTGGCTCCTACGGGCCGGATTTCCGGAGCTCGAGTGGTCGCATCGAGTGGGGACGCCGTATTTGATCAGAAAGTAATTGATGGATTCAAACGGCTCGCTCGTTTCAAAGCCCCACCGGGATTTACGAGTACTGAAACTCTGGCGTTGACCATTAAGCAAAGCGATCGTTAACACAGA
>CALDFV010000288.1 GCA_937942145.1 uncultured Opitutaceae bacterium | reverse complement strand
CCTATCAAATCGAACGGATCGACCCTGCCCGGGGCCTTTTTCATATTGTTTTGCCAGCGGGGTCGCCTCAGTCCAAAGGCTTTAATTTTGGCGATATGGCGCATCCTTTGTCCGACCCCGTCAACTACGGCGGAATCGGGTTGCCCATGAGTTTTCCCGGATTAGCGGGCATCGGTGGCATGAGCAAAGATCCCAAGTTAAAGTCTATCCAATTTCGGAAGGCGGGAAAGAAGGAAAAGCCTTTCGATCCGGCAATCCTAGCCGCTCATCGCGCCCTTTTCCCCGACGCTTAAGAATTGAAGGCGCGATCTTTTATAGTGTGGAAGGCGATCACCGATCGCTTATCTATGTACCGCTCGGGTGGCCGCTCGGAGATCGCCCGCTAGCCTAATATCGCACGGGGCTTGCCCCGGTTATGCCTTGTTCTTCAGACTTACTCCTTCTTCCTTAACCTTGCTCTTTCAATTCGAAAGGGATTATAGACCGCACCATGCAACGATACACTTTACCACGATTGGCGTTACTCCGATGCCCCTTGATTCTTATTATTTGCCTGTTAGGGACTTTTACCCTAGCTCAGGACAAGCCCAATATTCTTTGGATAACGAGTGAGGATAACGGGATCTCGTGGGTGAGTTGCTATGGGGGAACCAATGCGGATACGCCAGCGATTGACCAATTGGCGAAGGAAGGCTTCCGCTACACGAACTGTTTTGACAATGCGGCAGTCTGCGCCCCGACCCGTTCGGTCTGGATTACGGGCATGTATGGAATCTCCAATGGGACGCAGCCGATGCGGAGCCGTAATCTGATTCCGCATGACAAGATTAAGTACTACCCGGATCTGCTGAATGCGGCAGGGTACCATACTTCCAACCCTGGCAAGACGGACTACAACATCGGCGGCCGCGAAGACAAGGACCCTTGGGACTACAAGGGTGGAAAAGAGCCTTATGGTTGGCGAATGTGCGAGCCGGGTCAACCGTTCTTCGCTGTATTCAATATTACGGACAGTCACGAGAGCCGTGCTCATGGCAGTCTAGAAGAAATCAGAAAGGATCCGGCTATAATGAAGCTCTTTTCCTATCATCCAGACCTGCCAGTGATTCGGAAGAACTACGCGAAATACGCCGAAGCGGTTGAGAATATGGACCGCAAGGTCCAGGAAGCAATCGATGCTCTCAAAGCGGATGGTTTGTATGAAGACACAATCATTATCTACAACTCGGACCACGGTGGCGTGATGGCCCGGAGTAAGCGCTTTCTTTATTCGAGCGGAGTTCACTGCCCGCTCGTTGTACGCATTCCTGAAAAAATGAAGCACCTCTATCCTGGCAATGAGCCAGGAACGACTGTCGACCGGCTTGTCAGTTTCGTCGACATGCCGAAAACATGGTTGAGCTTGGCGGGGGCGGAAATTCCAGACACCTTCCAGGGGACCGTTTTTTTGGGGAATGGCATCGAGCCGGAGCCCAAGTATCATCTCGGCTTTCGCGAGCGGGCCGACGAGCGACTCGACTATGTACGGCTCATGCGGACGGGACGATACTCGTATCACAAAAACTATTACCCGTTCGCCCCTGCAGGGCATCACTTGGCTTACCTGTGGAAAGCTCAGCTGACGCCCGCTTGGGAACAGCATCACCGAGAGGGGAAGACGAATGAAATCACGGGCCAGTTCTTCGAGCCACGGGCCTCCGAAGAGTTTTTCGACAATGAGAGCGACTTTGACAATGTGTACAACCTGATCAATGCTCCGGAGCATCAGGCGATGATCGCCGAGCTGAAGGTAGCCCTGCGTCAGAAGCAGCTCGAGCTGCGCGATTCGGGGCTATTGCCTGAGAAGATGCGCGAGCGACGGGCTGTGGAAAACAATCTCACCATCTACAAAATGGTTCGAGACGAGAGATTGTATCCACTCGAATCTTATCTGGATGCTGCCGATAGGGCTCTCGCGAGGGACAAGGCGAATCTGGCAACCTTTAAGAAGTGGATGTCGCACGAGGACGAAGGCATCCGTTGGTGGGCAGTGGTTGGCCTGCGCTTGCTCGATAAGAATGCCCGTTCCGCGACTGCGGTTCTCAAGAAAGCCCTTAAGGATGAATCGCACGAAGTACGAGTGATGGCGGCGTGGATACTGATCGACCTGGGACGAAGCGATCTAGGTTTAGCCACCCTTGAAACCCTATTGATAAACGGCTCGGAAAACGAGCCCATGGTGCACAATGTCATCGATTGGGTCGGTGAACCCGCATTTCCGCTCGTAAAGAAGTACCTGGACAACGGAGGCAGTCGCGAAGGCCGATATGGCATTAGTATCATGGCCCGAATCGCTCAGGTTGAAGGCTTGTAGTAGGCTTTTCTGCTAGACGGGGGAGGGGAACCGCGTATTGGTTTATAATGATGAAGGCAATCTTACCCCTCTTTGCAATATGGTTGCTGTTTCCGAACGCGGTACTCGGGGAATCGAGTCCTGTAATGATACGATTGGTGGACCCGCTCGATGAGCCGGAATTCTATTGTGTCGACATTCCCGGTTTCCGGCAAAACGTGCAACTGCAGGCGCCGCTGATGGCCCACACGTTGAAGCGATTTGGATCGGCGGATGAAATGTGGACCATGGATTACCCGTGGGAGGGGCAGATCTATGCGAGTGAGTACGGGCTTTGTATTGAAGCCGCAAGCGCCGAACCAGGGGCCGGGCTCATGCTTAAGGAGCCGAGCGACTCTCCTCTACAGCGCTTCAATTTTACGGATAATGGATACATCGCCCTGGTCGGAAATCCGGATCTTGGGTTTGCCGTTGTCGAAGGAGCGGGTACGAAAGCGGGCGGACCCAGCCATTTGAGAAGAGACTTGAGTTTGAATACGCTAAGCGAAACGGATCCCTCTCTGGCCACGTGGAAACTTGTCAAGTCGGCCAAAAGCTGGCCGGAGTGAATCGACTGCGTCGTTTTAAAAACGGCGTACCGAATTATAGACCAATCGCTTGGTCTGCGCGATCAAGGATACGGCGTTTTTCGTCGGATGTGAGGTAGTAGCCCCAGTCGTTGATTTCGTCTTTGCCAGCTCGTTCGCGGACACGACGCTTTTCATCCTCGGTCATCATGGCGCCGTAGTCGACCCGAGTGGCGTCGTAGACTTCCGTGCTGCGGGGGCGGGCGTTCCTCATATCTGCCTGGTCTTTCGACCGGCCGATTTCGCGTCCGACGATGGCCCCGGCAACGGCGCCTATGGCCGCTCCTTCGCCTTCTTCCCCTGACTGGTTTCCGATGATAGCTCCCAGCAAGGCTCCCGTAGCGGCACCCGCGACTGCCCCCTTGCGTTCGTGGTGACCACTGGTAGCGCACCCAGTCAGCAGTAAGCTGAATGCGATTAGAGCGAGTAGTCCAGCCACGTGTTTTTTGCGGCGTAGGTTTGTCAAAAGCGTATTATTCATAGTTTCCCTTTCCTCATTTTTGCCTTGATCCCGTAAAGGGAAAAGGCGCCCAGATTTGTTTGTAGACCGTACCGCCTCATCGACGTTCCCAGGAGAATCTTGACTGGATCAAGTCCGATGATCGAGCGATGTTGTTGTCGTTTTTTAAAGAAAAGACGCGGTGGCGCGGAGAATTTCTAGCCGCGGTGAGTATACCTTACCTAGAGCGAATGAGCTATGCGATCCACGGTTCATGCAGACCTACGCAGACCGCCCAATCGCAAGACTACGGCGTGATAGGTAATTGGTTAATTATGGGTGCTGGTAGCTCTGTTTATCGAATAGAAGTTGAATCCTGAGAGTCTTCCTTTTCGTACCGTAGTGAAAGGAATTGAAACACTATTACGCCACAGTTAATTTTCTTTGAGCAAAAGAGTGCGGGCGAAGAATGCTTCCCGCATCGGTTCCGTAACTGCGATATTTCGTTGGAAGGTCCCATGTCCAGTGCCATCTCCGAAGAGCACGTAGTTGACGTCTGCGGCACCCGCTTCTCTCAGTGCCTGAACGAAGGTATCGGATTGATAAACACCGACGGTCTTGTCCGATGCTTCGTGAAAAAGGAGGAGAGGTGGTGTATCCGCGGATACGTAGCTAATGGGGGAGATCTTTTGCAGCGCCTCGCGTTGTGGATTGCCGTTTTTCATTTCTGCGGCAAAACGCCCACGCGCTCGATCGCTCATGGGAATCAGGAAGCTTGTGGGAGTGGCGCTGGCTGCCACTGCTTGAACGTCGCTGGAAAATTCCTGATAGGGACCGTCTCCTTCGAGACCTTTCTTCTTTGGGGAAAGCCCTAGCATCACGGACAGGTGCGCTCCCGCCGAGTTGCCGGTTGCTCCGATGCGGTTCGGGTCGACATTGAATTTTTCGGCGTGCGCTCTTAACCATCGGACCGCATTTTTCACGTCTTGAACGCAATGGCCAATATTAGTGGATTCGTCTTTCAGCAAGCGGTAGTTGACTGTGACGCATACATAGCCTTTGGACGCGTATTCGAGAGTGGGATTCAGAAAGGAAGGAGCTCGCTTGTCCCCATTTCGCCAACCGCCCCCGTGAATGAAGACGATTGCTGGTCGTGGGGATTCCCCCCTGTTGGTCGGCATGGCAAGGTCGAGTTTCCAGGCCTCATTACCTTCGCGGTAGGCGATGTCTGGCATGAAGGTCACGCCCTGGGGCAAGCGTTCCCTGATTTGCGCGTCGGTGGGCAAATTAAGCTGGCGTTGGGCAGTGAGAGGAAAGGCGATCAGCGCGGCGATAACGAAAAGGGTGGAGCGAGCAGTTTTCATTTTAAAAAGGATCTTGGTAGTAGGGACGGGTGTTTAGATGCCAGGCTTTCTCGCGATTTTTTAAACATTGTGGTGGTCGATTGGAAGACTGAGTTAAGAAGGTGAAACTGGAAAAGAATCTTGGTTTTGGCAAGTGGCGAACTAGCTGAATCAAGTATTGGAGATTTTCTGATGACTTTAAATAAACCTGCCTTATTGCGAACGACCGCTGTCGACGTAGTGCCGCCAAATTCGAGGGAATGTGCTCGAGGGGACCAGCCGGATTCTCCGTGGCTTACACTTAATCCAGGCGGTTGACCCTGTCCAAGACCTCTTCGATTGAGCCAATTTGATCTTGCGAAAGATCGCGCTCACCTAGCGCGCCAAGAAAGTCCATAAGTGACTTGATTAGTTTGGTCTCAAACCTCTTCTCTGGATAGTCTAAGAGGTCTTCGATTTTTTGTATGCTTGGTGTATATTCATGATGTTTTTAGTTAGTGTCCGAAATGGCTAATCCTTACACCCTAACGGCAAAAAGGGTGTTCTTCCGATTTCCAAGACTAGACTTAGCGCTATTCTTGTCGATTGGGGCCCTCTATTTACCTGTGACTTTCCACGGATGCGAATGGGTTTGATTGGCATCATTTCGACCCCGGGGGAAAATAAATATCGAATTTTTGCTCCAAATTGCTTTGTCTCTTAGCAAATCAGCTCGAAACGGTTTTCTAACCGCCGTTTTCCCTGCCCATGTATTATCAAACTAAACCTCTCAATAGACGTACCTTTCTTAGAGGCATCGCCGGAGCGACGCTATCATTGCCGTTTCTCGATGCTATGGTCTTGGGATCCGTTTCCAGTACGGCTGTGGTGCCTACGCGCATGGTATGTGTGGGCATGGGGTTGGGCTTTGTGCCAGAGCTTTTCTTTCCAAGGGAAACGGGGCTAAGCTATGCATTGCCCGAGTTGCTCAAGCCACTTGCCCGTCATCGTAACGACTTCTCAGTGTTTTCTCAACTCGATCATGGCACAGAAGGCGTGGGTGGCCACGGAGGGGTGCATGCTTATCTCACCGGATTGCTTTCGAAAAACTCGAGAGGCTTGCCGGAAGCCAATATATCCTTGGATCAGAAGGCTGCCCAGTTCGTAGGTGTGCAGACTCGTTTTCAGTCCTTGCAATTAGCGTCGGGCGGGTCGGATGCGAACAATACGCTTTCCTGGTCTAGCGCAGGCGTCGCTCTGCCGCAGCTTGCTAATTTGAGAATGATCAATTCGCTGCTCTTTCGAAAAACGGATCCGAGCCAGTTGGGGCAATTAAAAGGGGTGTATACAGACCAGTTAAGCATTCTCGACTTGGTGAAGACGGACGCGGATCGACTGATGCGTAAGGTCGGAGAGCGCGACAAGGAGAAACTGGATCGCTATTTTACTTCAGTGAGAGAAGTAGAGAAAAAGCTGATACAATCCAAGGAATGGCTAGACAGGCCAAAACCCTCGGTTGACTACCAACTGCCGCCCGAGGCAGATGGGCTCACGTTTTCCGAACGAATTCCACTGTACTACGACCTCATGGCCTTGGCGTTGCAGACGGATTCAACGCGGGTGATCACGTTTGCATCCAACGACATTGGGCACGATGCCGGTGGCTTGGGTGTTACCCGTGGCTATCATCAACTGACACATCATGGTAAGGTGGAAAGCTATATTGAAGAGCTCGCTATTATAGAACGCTTCCACACCACGCAGTTTTCTCGATTTCTTGATTTGCTGAAATCGGTCGAAGAGCCTAACGGGAAATCGCTTTTTGATAATACGATGTCTTTGCTGGGAAGCGGCATGGGAAATGCGAGTTCGCACAGCAACAAGAATCTGCCATTGCTGTTGGCGGGTGGCGGATTCCGCCACGGCGAGCACAAGCTCTACTCTAAAGACAAAGGGCGCGGAACGGAAACACGAGCGGCGAACCTGTTCGTTTCAATGCTGCAGCGATTCGGTCTCGAAGTGGACCAGTTTTCAAGTTCGACTGGCACATTAACGGGACTGGAAGTAGCTTAGACATGAAGGGCTCGCTTCCACTATTGGCTCTTTCGTCAATCGCGGTCTCCTCATCGTTTGCGGCTGACACCGCGCTTCCGCCTTTTGTGAGCGAATTTGTTTCTGAATACTGTATCGGTTGCCACGGAGAGGAAAAACAAAAGGGGGACCGACGCTTGGACGGCTTGTCAGCAAATGTCTTCGATGAAAGCAACCTGACGATGCTGGAAGAGGCGCTTGACATGTTGAATCTAGGAGACATGCCGCCGGACGAGAAAAAGGTAAGACAGCCAAGCCTGGAAGAGACGCGCCAGATGATTGACTGGCTAACGGGAAGGTTGACGGTTGCCGCAGACTCCCGCTCACCCGTGTCTACGGTAATGCGACGTTTGAATCGTTTTGAGTATGTGAATACGCTGAGAGATTTGCTGGGCGTGCATACGGAGTCTTTTGATGCGACGTTCGATTTTCCTGAAGATTCGAAGGTGGACGGATTTGACAATAACGGAGAATCCCTCGTCCTCTCTGACTATCAGTTGAGGCGCTATATAGAGGTCGCAGACGAATTCCTTGAGAAGGCGATTCGATTCGCTGATCAGAAACCTGAGCCGAAAACGTACCGTTTTACTGCAAACGATTTCGGTGGAGTGCTGCCTGAGGAAAGGACACGGGCCCCGGTGACATGGAGAATTAATTTCCACGGAAAGTATTTGGACATTGGGCACGGGCAACCCGTGGAGCGGCATACGAATTATCCTTTGAAATTTTCGAAGACCGGAGTGCCGGAGGATGGGTACTATAAGATTGTCGTACGAGCGGAAGCGATCAATCGACTAGACCACCCCTATTCGAACTCCGATTTTAAAATGGATTTTTCGGAGCCCATGAAAATGGGGTTGGTGATTGCTCCCGAACCGCGTTTGTTGCAAAAGAACGCTCACGAAGGGCGAAGGAACGTAGCGGTATATGATTTGGCGGATGAAGTGCCTACCGACTACGAAGCGGTGGTTTGGCTAGAGAAAGGCAGCACGCCGTTTGTCCATTGGAGTAATGGTGTGGCGAGTAAGGGAACGATTCGAAAAGTCGCCGACAAGTACCACCCGGAAGTCGTTCGAACGCAGGACTATCTGTTGCAAGAGGGTCTGGCTGAGGCCAAGAACTTGGACAACAAGACGATTGGAGAAGTTTACGAAGGACCGCGACTTCGCGTGCATAGCTTGGAAATTACGGGTCCCACTTATGAGAAGTGGCCACCGAAAAGCCATCAGATGATTTTTGGTGAAGCGACTAGCCCGGCAATGGTCGATATTGATCGGACGTTGATCGAATTCGCCAGGAGGGCTTTTAGAAGACCGCAGACTCAAGATGACATTCAGCACTATGCCGATTTTGTGAGACAGCAAAGAGGGTCCGGAAAGACGCTACAGGCTGCGTTGAAGTTAGGTCTGGCCGCGATGCTAAGCTCTCCCAAGTTCCTGTATTTGGATGAGGGAGACGAAGCGGAGGCAGTGGAGCTGGATAGCTACCAGCTGGCGTCGCGCTTGTCCTATTTCCTATGGAGCTCGATGCCAGACGAGGAGTTGTTTCAATTGGCGGACGCGAACCGATTGGGGGATCCGGCGATTTTGTCTTCCCAGGTGGATCGTATGTTAAGGGACCCAAAGGCGAAGGCTTTTATTGAGCACTTTACGGACGGGTGGCTTCGAATGAATACTTTAGGTAGCATGTTGCCGGATGGGAAGAGCTTTGAGAGCTACTATTCCCAGCGCCTCGAATATGCGATGCGTGAGGAAACACGTCGTTACTTCGAGAATCTTTTGGCAAACAATGGCCCGGTCCTAGATTTTCTGGATAGCGACTATACGTTTTTGAATGGTCCATTGGCCAAGCACTACGGTCTGGAGGGGATCAATGGAGAAGCGTTTCGTCGAGTGAGATTGCCGGAGAACGCGCGTAGAGGTGGTTTGCTGGGACATGCGAGTATCTTAACCGTGACGGCGAACGGCGTGGAAACCTCACCGGTTGTACGTGGCGTTTGGATCTTAGAGAATATCCTTGGGACGCCGCCATCGCCCCCACCGCCAGATGTGGAGCCGCTCGAACCGGATACACGCGGAGCCACCACTATTCGAGATCAACTCAAGAAGCACCGCGATGTTCAAGCCTGTGCGGATTGCCACGCGAAGATCGATCCGCTAGGGTTTGCGCTGGAATTTTATGATCCCATTGGTGGATATAGAGAATTCTACCCTTCGGTGGATGCTGGCGATAGTCGAGCCCTTGGGAAGCAGGTCGACGGATCAGGCGAATTGCCTTCAGGGGAGCGCTTTAGCGATGAGAGGGGACTCAAGCAGGTTCTGATGGATCGAAAGGACCGTTTTACTTATACCTTAACGGAAAAACTGCTTGTTTATGGAACCGGTCGAGAGATGACCTTTCGGGATCATGGGGTAATTGAAGGGATAGCATCCGACATAGCGGAAAGCGGATACGGCTTGAGGGATTTGGTGGTCGCTATCGCGGACAGCGATGTTTTCAAAATGCGGTAGGGCTGGTTAGCGAATCACTGGTTTTCCAACTGGGAGAGTTTGATTCGGTAGAAGGAAATCCCACCGTACCGGTCGCCTTCCTCTGTTGCCGTTTCGACTACGAGGCCGATCGTTCCATCTTGGAGTCGTTGCAGTACGGAATAGGCGGCAAATCCCGTGTTGAACTGTACCGGATTCGTGAAGGACTTTCCCTCGTTGTAGCTTGTCCAAATCGCTATGTTGTTCCGGTTTAAGCCGTCTTCTCCCAACGCGCAGGAAAAGAGGATGCGATCTCGGTCGTTACCCTCTCGCTCGGCGGAGTAGCGTATCATTGAGCCATCCACGGGTGTGAGCGCAAGGGTGTCGGGAACATCTGGTCCCCAGGTTTCACCACCATCGTAGCTGCGGTGCCGTCGTCTTAAATAGCCACTGTTCGGGCGTCCATCCAGTAGGACGGCGCCATTGGTGAGTTCAACGACTTCGTCCTCGTTGGCGTCCGGTCCTGCAGTGGTATTGCCTACCTGCCAGGTCTTACCGTGGTCATCGGAATAGTAGACGAAAGGTTCAACCGTTGCCGCGCTATCGGGCGTCTCTGACCCACTGCGCTTGGCTGGAATGATCAAGCGTCCATTGAGCGAGGCATCGTCTTGCCAGCGAAGTTGAATTCCGCTTCCGGGACCTGGCTCGGCTTGTCTCCAGTAGAGGCCGTCGCTAGTTTCGTACGGTTCGTCTGGATACACGATTTGCTTTCGACTAGACCAAGTTTTTCCGTTGTCAGTGCTGGAACGTACCCAGACTACCTGATTTCCCTCGGTGGAATCTGGATCTTGTCCTGGGGCCACCGTTATAGGGGCGATGTCTGGCCACTGCCCATAGAGCAGGAAGACTGTTTCAGTCGTACGGTCGAGAACAGGGGTGGGATCGGCAAAATCTACCCGAATACCATTGGGACGATATCCGGACTCGATAACCACCAGTGGCTCCCACGTATCGCCATTGTCGGTACTGCGGCGCATTACCAGGTCGATCGGGGCGTTTTCTTCCCGGCGCGGGTCACGGCCAGTGCCGCGACGGGCCTCGGCAAAAAGAAGGATGGTCCCATCTTGTGTGACGATCAGGCCCGGAATGCGAAAGGTATGGTACTGGTCTCGTTGACTGACGTAGTCACCTTTTGGTGATACAAAGGGGATTGAAGTCGGTCGCGGGGCAGCTATTGAGGCATTTTGCGTTAAGCAAACTACGAGAAAGACCGCCAAGGAGATTGTGCGTTTGAATAGAAGGGACCGTTTAACTGCGGCGAGGGATCGGGACATTGGGGAAAAGTGGATCATAGGAACGGGAAAGCTTATACCTTGGGGATTCTTTTGCAGGAAATCAAGGGAAGGCAAATCAACACGTTTGCGAGCGGGCACTCAGGTACTTGTTTTGGCAATTTTCCGCAGCACGGATTGGGCGTAGATGATAGTTACGATGGTCATGGCGACATTAATAGCGGCCATGCTCACCCAGAAGCCGTTGAGGTGGACTTCAAGTAGGGTAACGACGGTGTAGAACACTCCGAGCGGGAGGATGATCTTTCGAATCACGGATTCCACAAAGCCGTACATCGGCCGCTTGACTGCTTGGAGAAATCCCGTGTGCACGAAGGTCATGACATAGGCCCACTGGATCATGGCCATGATACGCACGTAGGTGGTGCCTAGGCTGATGACTTCCGGATCGGGAGTGAACAGCCGGACCAAGGGAGTCGCAAACAAATAGATGAGAACGGATGCCGCTAGGATGAGGAAGAAGCCGTACTTGACGCATAGCTGCATGCACTCTTTCACACGGTCGATTTTCCCCGCGCCGTTGTTTTGTCCGACGATGGATACGATTGCCGCGCCGAGTCCGATGGCGGGCAGCAACGCGATCTGCTCAATGCGCGTTCCGACGCCGAAGGCCGCCACGGCAGCTTGCCCGTAGAATTTGAGGTAGTAGGTCGTCACGAAGAAGCCCAAGGCGATCGACATCATGCTAAAACTGGTCGGGATCCCTTGCCTCAGGATATCTGTGTAGATCCTGATATCCGGCATCATCTTGGCAAATGACTCAACCTTTACGAAGCCGCGTCGCAAGGCTACCGAGAAGAGAAAGGAACCCCCCAGAGCTTGAATGATTACGGTCGCCCAGGCAATCCCAGGAACGCCGAATGCGGGTAGCCCGAAACCGCCGTACAAAAACCACGGGTCGAGGATAAGGTTGAGAAAGAATCCAGCAACGAGCACTTTTCCGAAGGTTTTGCTGTCTCCATGGGCGAGCAAGATGGAGTTGCTCATGCTGCTGAGCAAAAAGAAGATCGATCCGCAAAACAGCGGGAAGATGTAGCCTTTTGCGAGTTCAAGATAGTCGCCCGTGGCTCCCAGCAATCGGAAAAGGGGTTCAGCGACTGTTAGACCAACGGCTGTGATTAGGATCGCGCAGATAACGCCTAGCGAAAAAAGCTGCCGGGCAAGGGCGGATTCCTTCTCAGCATTTTCCTCACCGATGGCGTTGGCGATGAGGGCGGAGGCGCCTCGGGCGAGGCCTTCGCTGACAGCGATAATGATGAAAAACACGGGGAAGGTCAGGGCCATCGCGGCCAGGGCTGCAGTGGAGGTCTGGCCCGCGTAGTAGGAGTCCACGACGTTGTACATCGTGTTGAAGAAAAATCCGATGCTCATGGGCAGGGCGATCTTTCGGATGTGCGATCCGATGGGACCCGAAGTGAGCGAAGCAGATTTCATTCACGGGAACGTGACAGCCTGATCAGTGTTTACAAGGATCGATAGGGAGGTGCTGGCGGTCTGTGAGAGGATTGCCCAGCGGGTAGGGAATGGAATGGGTGTATCAAAATACGCGGCACGCGGTTGGCGGGCGGGATTGGAAAAGAAAAGGGGATGCGAGAGATGGGCGCCAGCATTAAAGAATTGAAACTGAGAGAATTTGGGATTTTGGTCCATGGATGCAATTAGCCACCCCAAAAAAGATCACCCTAGCCCTCGCCGTAATCGCTTCGTTTATATTTCTCTTCTCCGCTCAGGCGGACCACCATGGGAAAAAGCTGGAACCCGGCTTTAAGAGCCTCTTCAATGGAAAGGATCTAACCGGGTGGACCGGGAATCCCGAATTGTGGTCGGTGGAAGACGGAGCCATAACCGGGAGGACGGGTGAGGCTCCCCATAACAAACTAACGCACAATACCTTCCTTGTGTACACCGGTGGTTCTGTGGATGATTTCGAACTGCGTTTAAAATACCGAATTGAAAAAGGAAATTCTGGAATCCAATATCGGAGTAAAGTTCTGGGAGAAGGGGAATTCGGACCGATCGTTGGGGGCTACCAAGCTGACTTTGAAGCGGGCACAAAGTATTCAGGAATCTTATACGAAGAAAAAGGGCGAGCGATACTCGCTTTAAGAGGCCAGGCTACAAAGTTGGTAACGAATCCGGAAAATCCGAAAAAGCCGATTGTCCAGGTATTGGGATCATTGGGCGATACCGAGGATATACAGGGCGTCATCAAATCCGAAGACTGGAACGATTACACGATTGTAGCGAACGGAAACCAGCTTACCCATATTATTAACGGCCGTGTTACGGTGTCGGTTGTCGACGAAGATCAAAGCGGGAGCGCCAAGTCGGGTGTGCTCGCATTGCAAATCCATGTCGGACCCGCGATGGTGGTTCAGTTTAAGGACATTCAGTTGCGCGAGATTAAGTAGTTTTGGAATGTGTGCCCGATAATTGGGTACTTGATTGGTTTGTGTGGGTGATGGGCAAGGTAAGGCGCGGGATAACCCGGGAAGCCTTGCCTTTACTTTGCCCCAATGTTTGCCAGCCAGGCAAGCAATGCGATGACCAGAATGCAGATGCCGATTGAAATCAGCACTCCGTAGCAGTCTTTGGGGCGAGGTTTAACGAATTCAAAATCGGTTCCGGGGAAAAGGAGTCGGTTATCGAACCTCCGGGGATTCTGGTATGATTTTTCGAGGTTCTCCTGATCGGCCTGATGGTCTGGGACGACTTCCGTTTTCATTTTTACGTAGTAGCGGTCCAGCGCCTTCTTGGAGTTTCTCTGTGTCAACAAACTGGCGACGATTAACACGAGGA
>CALDFV010000287.1 GCA_937942145.1 uncultured Opitutaceae bacterium | reverse complement strand
ACCTAAATAGGACGGATCGTTACCGATGTGAATCTCATGGAAAACGAAGCCGGTAAAAAGGTGCTCACGAATCTGCCTTTCGTAAGTGACGATGCTAATTATGACGCTACTTTATTCCGCCGAATCGAGTTGAAAGATTCCCTTACCGGATAAACTGGTTTACGTAGTCTGATCCTAGGCCGACTTCGGTATAGTGTTTGCGACACATGTCGATCTTGGTAAAAACGTCTTCGTACCCAAGGTGTTTGCCGTAGGGGTCTACGTAGTACATGACTCCATTGACTTGAAAGTAGGTGATCATTTCCTCCACATCGTCGGGGACCACTAGGGTGTGCGTTTCACCCGGTGGTTCGTAAACGTAGCTGCCCTCAGTGGCTACCCAGTCATGTTCGAGGTAGTGCCAGCGTCCTTTGATCACATAGCCGTGCACGGGATTGGGATGCCGGTGGCGGGACAGGACCCCGGCCCTCGTCACTCTGAGCATGTTCATCCAATACCCTTGGGATATGTTGAGGCACAGGGGCCGGAAAAAGACCCCTTCGGCTTGTGGCACCCAGACTCTATCGTCATCCGGAATGGCGTTGGGAACGACGATGTCGGATTGAGCATCAGGCGGCATGGGATGCTGGTACGGGACACGTGGGTTCGGATCAGATTCGGAAAGCGGCATTTTGCGACGGATTTGCTGGTTCGGTAATTCAATAGAAATTACATCGCGGCATATCCGCCGTCGACGTTGAGAACAGTTCCGGTGATAAAGGAAGCCGATGCGCTAGCAAGGAAAAGAGCGGGGCCGACCAGTTCAGAGGGGTGGCCCCAGCGTTTGAGGGGTGTGCGGTCAATGATTGCCTGGTTTCGGTTTGGGTCGTCGCGGAGCGATTGGGTCATCGGAGATTCGATCCAGCCAGGAGCGATTGCGTTGACGCGAATCCCGTCGCCCGCAAAGGCGATCGCGAGTGACTTGGTGAGCTGCACCACGCCACCCTTGGATGCGGAATAAGCGGGTACTATGCCCCCGCCGAAGTAGCTCAGCATCGAAGCGGTGTTGATGATGGATCCACCTGATTGCGCGAGTAGAGGGCGAGCAGCGATGCACGCACGCATGGTGCCATTAAGATTGATGTCGACGACTGAGTCGAAAATCTCCGGTTGAAGCTCCTCTTGGCGGCGGATTACCCCAGCGGCATTCACGAGAACGTCGAGTCGATCCAGGCCAGAAAAGGCGTTAGTGACGGATGTCTCGTCTCGCACATCCAAAGCTCTAAACTCGATTCCGTCCGTCGACTCAGGAAGGTCGCCGATCCCTGCTGCGACTACCTGGTATCCAGATTCTGAGAACCCGTGAGCGATCGCAAGGCCGATGCCGCTGGTTCCACCTGTGACGAAAGCGCGTTTTGTTTGGCGGGAAGAGTTCACGTGTTCGGGATTCTTAAAGTTCGAAAATTGATCGGGAGAAAAGAGACTGGGCCCATGTTATTGAACGGAGAACACGAACTGGGTGGTGCTCGTGAAAGGTTTGCTGGGTCTGACTATGGGAGAGGGGAACTGTGGGTGATTGATTGAATCCGGATAGTGATGGGTCTCGAGGCAAAAGCCCTGCTTGTTTCCCGTGTAGAGCTGAACGCCAGGCTGGTCGGTTCTCACTTCCATGAATCGACCGCTCTCCGGTTCGTGAATACGGGCGGCCACGACTAACCGGTTTCCGCCGCCTTTGATAACGAAGTTGTCGTCGTACTTATTGGGGTGGGGTTCTCCGATTTGATCGAGTCGCCAGCCAATCGTTTGCGGGACGGTAAAATCAAAGGGAGATCCAGACACGGTAGCTAGTTCGCCGGTCGGAAGCAGATCGGAATCGGCGAGGGTGTATTGATGGGCATTGAGCCAAAGGATGTGATCTTCAAAGCCCCCTCCGTTGGCCAGATTGAAGTAGGCGTGATTGGTCAAATTTACAATCGTCGGTTTGTCCGTTTTGGCGGTGTAGGCGAGCGATAGCTCGTTTTGGTCGTTGAGCGTGTAGGTCACGGTCGCGATGAGGTTGCCCGGGTAACCTTCCTCACCGTCTTTGCTGAAATATGAGAAGATCACGCCGGCTTCCGTTTTCGAGACCGGCAAGGCTTCGGCGTTCCAATTGACTTTGGCGAAACCCTTAGCACCACCGTGAATATGGTTGGCTCGAGCGTTTTGGGTGACTTGGTAGTCTTGGCCATCAATCTTAAACCGTCCGTCTTTGATTCGATTGGCGAAACGTCCAATGACGGCTGCGGCGGGAAACGGGCCGAGATAGTCATCTAAAGACTGGGAACCGGCTACGACATTGCGAACGTTTCCCTTCCGGTCAGGTGCTTGTATTTCGGTGATGATCGCTCCGTAAGATATAACCCCCACTGTCATCCCATTTGCATTGCGAAGAAGAAACTGCCGGACGGTTGACCCATCATCGAGTTCTCCGAAGTCGCATTCCTCCAGTCGAATGAGTGACGACGGGGCCGCGAAAGATTGGATAAGAAGTAAAAGGAAGAAAAGTGGGGCTGAGAATATTTTCATAGAGGACTTTAGCGCCGTGTAATTGTTCAGATAGCGCGCAAGCGGGGCGAGCGACAAGCGAGTAAATCGAAAATCGGATTTTCGGTCAAATGGCGCAACCGGATCTCTAGTTTCGCCGTTCTCTCGACGTAGGAAAAAGTTAAAGGAGGAGAAACTAAATGACTGCATTAATAGTATTTGAAATTATGGCTGTGTTGGCCTTTGGAGCCATGGTCTATATCGAAATTAAAAGACCCGAGGCGGGATTGTAGCTACGCTTCAATCGCGTTAAAGGAAGAAAATAACTTCAGGCTTCGGTGACTTCGGACACCGGAGCTTGTACAATTTGTATTCAAATTTTAACGTTCGGGAATGTTCCTTTCAAGGGGAGCCAGTTGGGGCTTCCTGTTTTGTTTTGGTACCCCGAGTAGGATCGGCAGTGCTGGAGCGGGAGCGTCGTCTCGTAGTGGGGCGCTGATAGCTGGTGTTTGCTCCCCTCGTTTAGGGGGAGCCTAATTTTGGCTGACTTGGAAACCGACTGGGTGGGGCTACGTGATGAAACTTTCCGTCCAAATGTGTCTAAAATGGACGATTAGGAGGTAATTTTTATGAAATAGGACGGTAAAGCGAGGGCTCAGTTTTAACTTTGCCAAAAGCGCAGTCTTGTTCATTTTCTTTGACGCCGTTTATACCCAACAAACGTTCTTAATGTCCCAGCACGATAAAAATAACATCCTGTACACGAGACGCGATTTTCTCAATCGATGCGGGATGGGCTTTGGCGCCCTGGGATTAGGAGCCACTCTGGGACCCAATGCGATGGGAGCTGGTGGGGAGGCGATCACCACATTGACGGAAAGAGCCCCTCACTTTGCCGCTAAAGCGAAGCGGGTCATTCATATTTTCGCTAACGGAGGTCCCTCCCAGGTAGATACCTTCGATCCTAAGCCGATGTTGACAAAATGGCATGGCAGGAAATTGCCCACTAAACTGAAGACAGAGCGGGTAACCGGAGCGGCCATGGCTTCGCCTTTCAAATTCAAACGTTACGGAGCAAACGGAATCGAAGTCAGCGAACTCTTTCCGCACGTCGGCGAGTGCATCGATGATATCGCGGTGATTCGCTCGATGCATACAAACGTGCCAAACCATGAGCCGTCGCTCCTTCTCATGAATTGCGGAGAGTCACGGTTGCCGCGGCCCAGCATGGGTTCCTGGCTGACTTATGGGCTAGGGACGGAAAACCAGAATTTGCCGGGATTCGTGTCCATGTGCCCCAATGGCTTTCCCGTTTCCGATGCAATGAATTGGCAAAATGCGTTTTTGCCGGGGATTTTCCAAGGAACCTATATCGATACCAAACACGAAGAGATCGAAAAGCTGATCGAGCATGTAAAAAACAACTACATCGATTACGGGGCCCAGCGGAAGCAGCTTGACCTGCTCGGTAAGATCAATGCCCATCATGCGGCCCAGCGCGACGACGATGGGCGGTTTGACGCTCGGGTTCAGTCCTTCGAGCTTGCCTATCGGATGCAAATGGAAGCCACGGACGCGTTTGATATATCGAGAGAGCCGCAATCGGTACGCGATATGTATGGTGAGGGATTGCAAGCGCGGCAGTTACTCATTGCTCGGAGACTGGCGGAGCGTGGAGTTCGTTTCGTGCAAGTGTGGACCGGTTTTCGGCAGCCGTGGGACAACCATGATGATTTAGAGACGAGGCATCGAAATCTCGCTCAGGAATCGGATAAGCCAATTGCGGCGCTTTTGAAGGATCTGAAACTGAGAGGATTGCTCGACGACACATTGGTAATTTGGGGAGGCGAATTTGGAAGAACACCCGTAGTGGAACTTGCGGTACCTGGCGCGAATAAGGGCAAGGTGAATGGGCGCGATCACAATAATCACGGATTCAGTATGTGGATGGCAGGTGGCGGTGTCAAAGGTGGATACGTGCACGGGGCGACCGACGAATTTGGTTTCAAGGCGGTAGAAGACCGGGTTCACGTACATGACCTGCACGCAACGATTCTGCATTTAATGGGATTCGATCATGAGCGGCTAACCTACCGCTATGCGGGAAGAGACTTTCGACTCACTGATGTGCATGGGAAAGTTGTTCAGGAGTTGATCGCGTAAAGTATGGAATGCGTTTGGCGACAGTTCTATTTCATCGCAGGTGTTTCGCTGGGCACCAGTCTTTTGTATTCTGAAAAGGACGAATCCTACAATCCGGCTTACGACATGTCCTTTGCGGAAACTCACTGGGCCTTCGTGCCCCTTGAAAAGCCCCGGGTACCCGTTCTAAATGGGATTGAGGTCGACTCGGCAGTGGACGCGTTCGTCATCGAAAAGCTGACCGAAAACGGTCTTGAACTGAATCCAGCGGCAGATCGGAGGACGCTTATCAGGCGTTTGAACTATGACCTAACGGGATTGCCGCCGACGTTTGAGCAGGCGCAGTCCTTTATCAACGATACCTCACCTGATGCCTATGAGCGTTTAGTAGAGAGTCTATTGGAATCATCTGCCTACGGAGAGCGCTGGGCACGGCATTGGCTGGATGTAGCGCGCTATGCGGATACCAAAGGAATTTTCCGGAGAGGACGCTACTCGTTCTCCTATACATACCGCGATTACGTGATCAGGGCGTTCAACGAGGACAAGCCATACGACCGATTCATTTTGGAGCAGCTCGCGGCTGACCAATTGGAGCTGGAGGGAAACCAGGATGCTTTAGCGGCGATGGGATTCCTTACCTTGGGGCGTACGTTTTTTGGGAGGAAAGACTATATAATTGATGACCAGATCGATGTGGTGACGCGTGGACTGCAGGCATTGACCGTGAGTTGCGCTCGGTGTCACGACCATAAGTTCGATCCCATTCCGACGACCGATTACTATTCGCTGCACGGAGTGTTTAACTCGTCCAGAGATGCGAAAGAACTGCCGGTCATCAAGCATCCAGAACGCGATGAGGACTACCAGGACTTCCTCGATGAAAAGAGAAAGCTAGAGGAGGAGATTCGTGTTGTTGCAGACAAAGTAGTTGATAAGTATTTGGAGGAAGAGCGTTCCTTGGCGGGGAACTACTTGAATGCGGTCGAAGGAGGCAGGGATATTAGGGATGGCGAGGCGTTTAAGGAGTATGCCGGGTCGAACGGGGTCCGGGCGGAACTCCTCCGGAGGTGGATTGACTACCTTGACGAGGAGGAGAATCGTTCCCATCCAGTTTTGAAGTCTTGGTTTAGTGAATACGAATCTGGGAATCGAGAAGAAGGGGTGGCTTATTACAATGAAGCATTCGCCGCAGTGGTCAAAGAAGAGGGTGAATGGGATGAGGAAATTAAGTCCTTTCTGGAAGAGGAGGGAGCCCCTCTGAACCCTCGTAGGGAATCGGTGGAGGACTGGATTGGAAGGAAAATACGAGGAGATACGGGCGAATTGACCGGCAAAATTCAAGAATTGGATTGGACCCATCTTGGCGCTCCGATCCGTGCTCATATTTTAGAAGACATCCCTGAGCCGAAGGACTCTCCGGTTTATAAGAGAGGGGACCCTAAGCGATTGGGAGAGGAGGTGCCGCGCCAGTATTTGCAGATTCTCGCTAATGCGAAGAGGAACCAATATACGTCCGGCAGTGGTCGACTCGAACTGGCCAAGGAAATCGCCAGTCCGGAGAACCCTCTCACCGCACGGGTTTTCGTGAATCGCGTGTGGGGATGGCACATGAGTCGGGAGATTGTCGATACTCCCAGCGATTTCGGTGTCCGAACGCCAGAGCCCATCCACGTTGATTTACTTAATTGGCTGGCGGCTTCATTCATTGAGTCTGGCTGGTCGGTCAAAGAGCTTCATCGCCAAATCGTTTTGTCGCGTACTTACCAGCAATCAAATGCGATTCGGTTGGAAGCGTCCGCGATTGATCCAAAAAATGAGCTGTGGCACCACTTTCCGAGAACGCGATTGGATTTTGAGTCGATGCGGGATACGATCTTGGCGGTATCGGATAACCTGGATTCTACAATGGGCGGTATCCAAGTCGATATTACCGATCCCGAGACTAACCGACGTACGGTATACAGCTTCGTGGATCGCCAGGATATGCCAGGGATATTCAGAACCTTCGATCATCCCAGCCCCGATGTGTCTAGTCCGGGCCGATTTGAGACGACGGTGCCTCAACAGGCACTGTTTTTGATGAATAGTCCGTTTGTGAACCTGAATGCCAAGCGCTTAGTAGAGAGTGTTCGAAGGGAAGCGGAGTCTTCGCGCGAAACGGTGACAGAAATTTATCGGAGGCTCTATCAGAGAGATCCCAGCGCGGACGAAATCGAGACAGGGCTGGCATTCATTCAGAACGAAGCGGAAGGAACGGAATCCAGCCGCTGGGATTTGTACGCCCAAGCTCTCCTATTGTCGAATGAGCTTATGTTTCTGGACTAGGCCACGTGGACAAATCCGCTCATGTCACCCGATTCGGTTCCTTCGTGCCCAAATCGCGTTTGCTTGCCTCGAAATATTGCCATATCCCGCGTTTCGTAGCCCGCAATTTGAATTCAGGAGCCCTCGAATGAGCTCGTTCCGGAATTTGTCCAGGCGGCCTAGAGCGATTCGCTAGAGCTCGCCAAATGGTTCATTCCTGGAATTCAAATCGTTCGGCAATCTTTAAAGTGACCCTTGATCCCAAAATAGTCTGTTGAAACCACAAAAAGCACATAAGTCACAAAATGTCAGGTAGTCGGACTATACGATGAATTTATCTGAAGGGTGAACGGCTTAATTGGATATAGAATTAGTTAAGTTGCTCAATCTGTGTTTCTTGTGCTTTTTGTGGTTAAATTTTGAGGCAGAATTTAGATTAATAAAGCCCGTGACTCACGAAGCGTTTAAGATCACAGAAACTCAGGAGCCAGCCAGCGCGGGAGAAATAGGACGATTTCCGGGAATACGATAGTTAGCCCCAAAAGGAGGAGCAGGGGAAGCAACAATATGGCGACATCTTTTAGGACCTTCGAAACCGCGATCTCGCCAACGGAGCAGGAAATAAGAAGGCACAAGCCGTAGGGCGGTGTGACGAGACCAAAGGCGAGTGAGATGACTCCAATGATGGCGAAATGTATGGGGTGCATTCCGGCTTTTTCAGCTAGAGGTAAGAGTATCGTACCCAGAATAATTATAGCCGGAATCGCATCTATGAACATGCCGATTACCAAAAAGGAGAGGGCGATGATAAATCCTGTCGTTATAATTCCAGTACCGTAAGCGGCGATCATATCCACCAGCGCTTGAGGGACCCTGTAGTAGGCGAGAAGCCAGCCAAATGCGGAGGCGGTTCCAATGCAGAAGAGTGAAATAGCGGATAGGCGGGCGGAATCGTAGAGAACTCTCGGAAATTGTTTCGGCCCGATTGCTCGATAGATCATTCCACCGAGAAAAGCGGAGTACAAGACCGCGACGACGGATGCTTCGGTTGGGGTGAAGAGCCCGCCTATGATTCCTCCGACGATGATCGCGGGAGTGACGAGGGCTAGAATGGACTTCCCGAATGCCTGGAAAAACTCCATGAGAGAAGCTCTCTTGTAAATGGGGTAGTTTCGAGTTTTCGCGTAGACGAGCACGGTTCCCATCATAAACAGGGCAATGAGGATTCCAGGGACCATCCCGGCGAGGAAAAGTCCGCCGATGGATACGGACATGAGGCCTCCCCAGACGATCATCATGATACTCGGGGGTATGATAACGCCCATCACGGAAGAACAAGCCGTGATCGCTACTGAAAATGAGGTGTCGTAGCCTTGTTTCTTCATGGCAGGAATCAGCAGCGATCCGATACCCGCTGCGTCTGCGGTGGAAGAACCGGAGATTCCGGCGAAGAGCATGCTGACCATGACGTTGATATGCCCGAGCCCGCCGGGAAGGTGCCCTACGGAAGCGCGTGCCAGGTTGACAAGGCGCTCGGTAATTCCGGCGGCATTCATGAGATTGGCCGCTAGCAAGAAGAAGGGCACTGCCAGCAATATGAATGCGTTGTAGGACTTCCACATTTCATTGATCAGAAGAAATGGTGTGAGTCGCTCATCGATAAAAAGTATCGGAAGGCAGGCTAGGCCCAATGCGAACGAAACGGGTACTCTCAGGAGCACGAGGGCGGCGAAGACGCCAAACATGATTGCGGCTGCTTCTCCTGCGCTCATGCGTCCAGCTCCGGTTCGCGGTTGCTTCTGATCTGCTTGAAATCCAGGGCTAGCTTTTCTAGGAGAAAAAGGATCCAGGTGAGGCCGGCGAGGGGAAAGGAGATGTAGATGCTCAGCATGTTGATGCCACTCATTTCCGAGCTCTGAGCCATTCCGAATTTGGCAAAATCAATGCCGTAAACGAGAAATACGATCGCGAGAGCGAACATTGAGGAGTGGCGTACCAGCTTTAGAATACCACGATTGCGAAATCGTTTTGGCTTGGGGAGTAGATCCACATCAAAGTGCGTGCCATCTCTAACGGCGATCATGGACCCGATCATTATAATCCAGACAAAGCAGAACCGAGCCACCTCCTCAGTCCAGATGTATCGCGGCAAAAGGTCGGTAAAACGGGATACCACCTGCATAAACACGGGGACGATCATGAGTCCCATTAGGCAAGTCAGGGTGACTTTTAAAACGCGATAGTATCCGTCCAGCAGCGACTTCATTTTGATGGGGGTGTCGGGTAACTTTCTGGCTTGAGGTCCATTTGCGTTCAGGTACGAGGTACGCCAGGTTTGGAGGGTAGCCAAGCGTTTGCAAGTGGGGCATTTAGGGAGGAACTTCTTCCTGGCTCAAGAGAATTGATCGCGAATGTTTTTCTGGGGAACTAGAGGGGTATTCTTGGGCGAGGAATTATGTAACCAATCTCGTTTTCAATTAAAAGGTAGTGGATGATTCCTCCCTCGCCGGTTCTCATTTGGAAGATCGCCTAAGTTTAAAATTGCGACGCCGTACCTCTCGAGAGGAGGCGCGAGATCGCCCGCTACCATTGGTGTGTCCTGCCGAGTTCTAGCACAGTGAAATGTAGGAGCGGTTGTACATCGCGAAAACCAATGCAAAATCGCGGTGTAAAACCGCTCCTACAAATAGAATTGGAACCGGTCGGCCAAATATGGGGTATTCTCTAATTTTCGGTTTCGATCCCCGTGTCTACGAGGATTTTTGCGTCGCTGATCTTCGCCTTGAGGGCCTCGATTTCTTCCTCCCAGCCCTTGACTCCGGTAGCTTCCAGTTTCTGTTCCTGAAAGTCTTCCGCTGCAGACTTGCTGATTTCAGTTTCCCAGACGAAAAGGCTCTTTAAGCGAGGCAAATCAACCAAGGTATCAAGGGCGTCATCCGTAACCTGAGTCCCATAGAGGTTCAAGTATCTCAGCCGCGTCAGTCCTTCTAGGTGTTGAATGCCTTCGTCGGTGACCAACGTCTTCTGGAGATAAAGCTTTTCCAGATTGGGCATGTTCGCAACGGCTGCGAGCCCTTCGTCGGTGACATCGCTAAATCCGATCTCAAGCTCCACAATATTGTTAGCGATTGGTTCGAGCTTGGAGAGCGCGTCATCATTGAATCTGCTGTCGCCAAAAGGTCCCTTTACCCGAACCGCGGGAGAATTGAGCGCCACCCGAAGGATATCGATATTGGGTTCTTCCTCTATCGCAACAATCTCTGCTTCGGCCTCTTCCCAGGTTAGCATCGGAATTAGGATCTCCGGAACCTCTTCTTTTTCTTCAACTTCCGCGGAACCTTCTAGATGAGCGACCATGGCGGATCTTACCGTTTCAGGAATCTCGAGCTCACCGACGAGACCGCTTTCCACGGCCCCTGCCTGTATCCACCATTCCAGGATGGCGATTTGCCCTTCCGTAGGTTGTGGTTTGCCTTCAGGGGGCATCCTTTCGTCGTCATCGATTTCAAGGTGTAGACGATATATGAGCTCACTCGCCTCAGAGTCACCCGGTATGATGGTGTCGCCGAGTTCGCCTCCGAGCATTGCCAGTTCGAATGAGTCCAGACGAAGTTCGCCTTTGGATTTGTCCGGTCCGTGGCACTGAATACAGGTTTGGTCAAATATCGGGTGGATAATGTCTTGATAGACATCCGCGTCTTCTACCGAGAGCGGGCCTTTTTCGGCGTCATCTGAGTTTTCCATGCCAATCAGGCTCTTGATTGGGCTGGGAAGGTGCTTGGTAAGATAGCCGGAACCGTGAGTCAGGGTGCCGCCGTCGTGTCCAACCACGACGAGAAGAATTAGAGTCGCCGCCAGTGCGCTATGGTAGGGAATTGAGAAGCCGTTTCGGCTTTTGGATCTTGCCCAGTTGCGAAGGACTATGAGCCAGAAGGCAAATATGGCCGAGAGGGAGCCCAGCCAGCGGTGGCGATCGAGTAGGGTTTCGTTGTAGCCACCGGGTAGGGCGAGCAGGATGCCGAGAACCGCGGCGATGACTGCCACGATTGCCGTGTAGTTAAGAACGATTTCGCAGGCCTTCCCGATCCGGGGACCGCTTTTGGAGCTATCGAGGTACTCAAGAACTGCAAGGACCGTGTAGAAACCGATAGGAAGGTGGAGAAGGGCAGGGTGGAAGTGCCCGAGGAACAGCGTCCATTCGGGAGCATTCTCAATCCCGTCTGTGAACATTGCTAGGCAGAGCATGATGACCGTCACGATCGAGGCAACGATGATGGCCATTTTAAGGTTGGCAGGTTCCCGGCGGCGGGGCGGCTTTCTCTTGGAGTATGGGCGCGACATAATCGAAAATAGGGTGATGATAGGAAGGGCGTCGGTTTTCAACAGAAATTTCTTCAATACGAAAACCAAGCCCGCGTTTGCTCTCGAGCGGGAAGTATTTGCCTTTGCGGCGCTTCCAGCTAGAAACGGCACTATGTTAGATATGAAACCGGCGATTCTAGTCGCCTCAATTCTGTCTCTAGTAGGGGGCCTTTCGCTCCTCGGGCAGGACCCCTCTTATTCCCTGCAAAAAGATATCCCCTACCAGACGGATGACCTGAGAAAAGCGGATCCATACATCGCGGAACGCTGCGTGTTGGATCTGTATGCTCCCAAGAATCGTAAAGGGTTTTCAACTATCGTGTGGTTTCATGGGGGCGGTTTGAAGAACGGGAATAAATCGGTACCGGAAGGATTTAGGGAAAAGGGTGTTGCCGTGGTCGCGATCAACTACCGGCTTCATCCCAAGGTGAAAGCCCCCGTCTACATTCAGGATGCGGCCGCTTCGGTGGCCTGGGTCTTTGAGAATATTGAAAAATACGGAGGTGACGCCTCGCGGATTTTTGTCTCCGGGAGCTCTGCCGGCGGCTATTTGACCAGCATGGTGGGTTTGGACAAGCGTTGGCTCGGCACCCACGGGATCGATGCCAACCGGATTGCGGGACTGATTCCGCTCGCCGGACATACCATCACTCACTTCACGGTTCGAGCAGAGCGGGGGATAGAAGGAACGAAGCCGATCATCGACGATCTCGCACCTTTGTATCACGTTCGCGCGGACGCGCCGCCTTTTCTCATGATCACGGGCGATCGCGAGCTCGAAATGCTCGGCCGCTACGAAGAAAATGCCTACATGATGCGTATGATGCGCGTCGCGGGTCACAAGGATGCCCGCATCATGGAGCTCGATGGTTACGGGCATTCGCCGAGAGACGCGGCCGCTCCATTGATTCTTAAAGAAGTGCGGCGGGTGGAGAAGATGTTGAAGTAGTCGATTCCTATCCAAAATTGGAATCTGGGGATTGATACGGTCTGTGGAGATGAGGCTGTCATTACCGCAAAGACGCGCCTCTTTTTGGAGTCGAGTGTCGATAACCGAAACGGCATTTTCATGCGATCCACTTTCGATGTTAATCTTGGAGAGAGCCTCAATCTTTGAAGAAGGGTAAGCGAGTGTGTTCAAGATTCCACTGAGGAGCAGACGCAATTGATAAGCGACCGATTGTGGGAGACGTAACTTTCTGAGGGTCGATTTTATCTTCACCACCCCTTTTGAAACAAAAGGCGACGAGGGAATTCGATTTGATAACCTCCGTGCATGGTGATTCGCTAAAGTTTGCAAGACCCTTGAATTCAATGACTAAGGCTACCTTCTTTTTTGAAATACAGCCCTACTTCGAAAATCACATCTTCGGTTTTAATGAGTGTTCTGCAACCAGGACGTTAGTTTGGGGCCTCTAAGCTTGTTGTAAACCGTATCAATTTTTATCCCACGAAGGATACTAAGCGTCACAAAAACTATCTCAACTAGAGACGGATCTTCGTTGGTGATAATTTTGTCGATCAAAATGTTTCGGTAAAATCCTTGAGGCTCCGGATTGAATTCTTAGGGTGGTTTCAGCCAATATTATTCTCTATGAATTCGATATCACCCAACGAACCAAATTTCTCGAATGGTATTAACCGCCGCGATTTTATCGCGTCCAGTGCAGGCGCTGTTGGCGCGATGGCCCTAGCGGGATCGGTTCCATTGAGAGCTCAAGCGGCGAGCGGGATATCTGCGACTCGCTACGCCTTCGCGAAGCCGGACAGTCTGGTGGTGGGTCCCGGCTGGGAGTCGCTCAATCCGGGTTACTGGCAAATCAAGGACAGGGCATTGCGGAGGCGTTTGGTCAACGTGGGCGATCGGGCCCGGCGGACGGGGTTCCCGTTTCACTCCCAAACAGCGGGAAGGTCTATGGAGACGGACTACGATCCCTCTTTGCCGGTCGGGATTCTTTATCGGAATGACTGGAAGCTTAAGGGCGGCTATGAGGTGAAAACCCGTTTCACCTATTTGGCGCCGCGAACCGCGCCTGGGCCCGGCGACAAGGAAGAATGGAAAATGTATCAGGATGGATACGGCTTCTTTGGAATCGCTTTCGGAGCGACATCCGTATTCGAAAGCTACGACAAAGCGGGAAAAGTGAATCACGCGGTCTGGACGGACGAAGGTGAATTCGCATTGATGCAGGGGCGAAAAAGCAGCGGGAGAAACGCGGCCCCGGGTAAAGTTCTAAAAAAGGGGTTTCCCGCGCTGAGTCCAGGGGATTTGGTTGAAATGGGGCTTACCGTGGCTCCATTGGGGAACGGGAGATGCTTTGTGGAATCGTCACTAAAAGTTCACGACAAGACCGTGAAAATTGCCTCGGAATTGCCGGAAGCGGCGACCCAAGGCTATGTCGGAGTATCCGGTCGCGGGCTAGTGGATTATTCGGTCGATTCGTTTGAAGTGATCGCAGATGCGTCGAATCAATTGGCACCGGGCCATGCGGATTGTCTGAGTTGCTATCCGCTGGGTGACTCGTTGGCGCAGGATGACGGTGTTTGGAAGGTTCGTTTTATCGGGATTTTCGATACGGACGGAGCTAAGGCGGAGATTAGAGTTTCAGATACGGAAAATCCCAAAGATGGGTGGGCCTCCGTACCCGTGGCGGGTTCTGCCAGTATTGTCAGCAACTACTTTCGACGCAACACGGCGGTGATTGAAGTTTCCTTGCCGCATTCTCCTGCTGAGAAGACGATGTACTACACGGTTTGGAAAGATGGGGTGAATGTGACTGCCGATGATCGAATCGGAACGTCGACCGTGGGTCCGGGAACGGGTCTTGTGGGTGATGTTCCGAGGACGGGTAGCTATGTCGGGAGGCTTCCACGCTTAGCAGCTCCCTATAAACTGTGTGGCCTTAGTTGCCATGCGGTAACGAGTGGGCTACAAAAGAAGACAGACGATGGCTACCAGATTCTAGGCGGGGGAGGCGAATGGCAATTTCGGGACCAGCCCTCGGAGGGATCGTATAAGTACCTGGAGGACTACAACTTCCAGATTATGGTTTGGGAGGATGATGTTTGGTACATGGAGTTGGTATTGTATCCGCCGAGTACCGACGATGCTTATAAGGTTGTGAAACATGCGATTTGCGGTCCGACCAGTCGATGGCAGTGCATGCGGCACTGGAACATCATCAATCCGGGTGACCATGACTATGGAATGGACGATGTGAAAGGTCCCGAGCAGATCGTCATCCGAAAGATAAAGGGACTGGGGCAAGACACGGAATATATGAAGCGCAATTTTCAGATTGTGCATCACCTCATAACGGGAGCGGAGGAAGTGGACCCGCTGGAAAATCCAAAGAAATGGCGGGCCTGGAAGATGCCCAATCGCGACTTTACCTTGGCGATTCTCGACTCGAGACTGTGGCGGAGCTCGCAGGACGTGGATATTTGGGACGACAGCGGATGGGATGCCTTTAAAAGCCTCTACGATCGGACGGACCCGACTCGGAGCTTATTGGGAGAGGAGCAGTTTTCCTGGTTGAATGATTTGATCACGACTGATTCCTCCAAGCTCATCTGCTTAACTGGTATCAATGGAATGCATACTATTTGGACGGGTGGGGCCGCGAGCGCGAACCATCCGCAAAGATTCGAGCAGCGTGATCGGGTAACCGCAGACTATGCGGGCTGGGTCAAAGCCGGGGCCGATCGTGTCTTGGAGCTTTTGGGCTCTCGGGATGGGGTTGTGACGGTCTATGGTGATGTCCACAATGGCTGCATCATGAAGAACCGAGAGCACAACGTGATCGAATGTAGCTTCGGTCCCATCGGACGCAGTGGAGGTAGAGCCGTGATCCCGGGTTTTGGACCTCGCATGAAGGACGTGGATGGTCGCAATCTGGAAATCCATGCCCTCTATCACAAAACGCACGCGAACCCCGAACTGGAGCCGCAGAAACCCAGCGACCCTTTCTATTGGAACTTTCTGGAAATGGAATTCGACACAAGGGATGAGGATCCGGCAATCGGATTGCGAGTAAGGAATCTGATAGACTCCCCAAGTGAGAAACCGCGTGGAGGATCAGGTTTGGAAACGGTCGCATCGTCGACCGGTCGTGTTGCTCGTTCACGGCTTGAAGCGTTTAAAACCCTTCCCAATTCAGATGTCCGATTTTCTACTCAAGAAGGCCAGGCCCTTCGCGCGACTCGCAGCGGCAACAAGGGAGAGGTTGGGTCGATTGGCCTACCGGATCTGGATCCTGGCGCCATAGTGATAGCGACCGCTTGGGATGGGAGTCGCGTGCGGTCTACCGTTTTGACCTCCACGAGGGTTTAGTAGGCCTGCGTACTAGACCGAATATCGGTTATCCGTGGCCAATAAAGCATCCCTGGGGCAAACCCCGAGGTATTTTTAAGGTAGCGGGCGAAGGCCCCCGACGCATGTTATTCTCAGTGTCTTCGTTGAGGTGTCAGCTAGTGCCTCGGTACGACAAGCTCATGGCAAGCAAGACGGGGTCTGCGACAACAGTCTTCGCCTTTCAGGCTATGCCCGTCATTAGCTTCGAAGTATTTAACCGAAGGGAACAAAGTCACTATTATTTCGATACGTTAATCTGAATACGCTTCGTTTATCATCGCTCTCCAGCCAGTCGATGAAATGGCGTCTTGTATGTATTCTTTTGGGGGACGAATTTCTTTGGGTAAGGCTGCTATCTGTCTTAAATATTTGATGGACTGTTCTTTATCTGAAAGATCGAAGGCGATTTTGGCGGCGTCCAAGAGAGCCGGGAAGTTGTGGGGCATCGTTTCGATCGCTTTTTCCAGATGGTCCCTAGCGGTTTGAATATCGCCATTTTTCAGATAGATTTCAGCAATGGATCGTAGCGCTTCCGACTTCAGCGAATTCGAATCCTTTTTGGAAAGCGTTTTGGAAAACTGGAGCTCGTTTTCGACAGCGAAGTTGAAGTGTTCAATGGCTGCTTGATCCTTGCCAATTAGCTGGTCGAGCTTCCCCATTTCCAGACGGAAGTAGGAGTTGTTTTCGTGAAACTCCTTGCCTGCATCAAGAATTTGCTTGGCCTTTTCAGGCGATGAATAGGTTTGCTGAATACGGGCGAGATAGACGCGAGCATCATAATTCTGCGGTTCCCACTGGAGCACTTGATCGAGAAGCTCAATGGCGAGAAACTCCGCTCGATTCTGATAGTGGATACGGGCGAGCCCGATGTTTGCCGGGATGAGTTCGGGTCTTAGGGCGAGGGCAGTGCGATAGCGATCTTCTGCCCCTTGGAGACTCCCAAGACGCTCGAGAACGTGTCCCAACTTATAGTGCGCACTGGCAAACGCGGGATCGTCCTGGACGGCGTCGTAATAATGTTCACCCGCCTTCTCTAGCAAACCCTGAAGCTCGAAGTAGTTGCCGAGATTGTAGGCATAACGAGCTCGCCCACCCGCAGATTCAATTTCGTAGCGTGCCTGGGCGCTTTTCAGTTTTTCAAAGTTCCGTTCCTCGACGGGCATTATCTGGATCGACAGTTCTGCCATTTCGTCTGCAGAGGACCAGCCTCCTTGAATCCTTTTTGGAGGGTCATTGGGGTTTCGGATATTCCTGCTGGAATTGTCGTACACATAGGACATGTGGAGAGTGGATCCGGCGGGTATTTCCATGGGCGTTTCGTAGCGGTAGTCGCCTTGCCAATTGAAATCCCAGTCTGGAATGCGGAAAAGCCAGTGCTTTGTCCCATCGGGAAACAGGGCGTAAGCTCCTAGGTCTTTTCCAATGTAGTGTGCATGGGGATACAGTCCGATTATCTTCGAGTCTACGGGAATGCTCAATCTTTCCTCGACCCGGTATTCGGCTTCACCTGGATCGATGTCTATTTCAAATTCTCTCATTTGCATGACGAAGCTGGACCGAGTGGGCGCCGTCTCTGTGAAATAAAGCCCGATTCTAGGTGATACCGGTTCAACTTTACCGCTAGGAACCATGTGTAGTTGAAGTACAATATCAGAGCCCGGGTCGAGCGTCCAAGCCGTTTCGGGATGGCTTTGAAAGGGAGCTTGCCCAGGGGTCCAGCCAACAAGTTGTCCTTCGGGGGGCGCGGCGGCGCCGATTCCCATGCCGTCGAA
>CALDFV010000286.1 GCA_937942145.1 uncultured Opitutaceae bacterium | reverse complement strand
TAAAACCGCTCCTACGAGTTGCGACAAATAAAAATAGTAGGGCACGTCGGCTCGGCGGGGCGATTTAATCTTGAGCATAGCTCTTAGGCTCGCTCCGTGCCGCGTCATGCGGTCAAATCATCTCCTCCTGCAACGCGGCGTAGCGCAAGCGCTAGCCCTGCATAGGCGACTCTCTGCAAAAGGTAGGGC
This sequence comes from uncultured Opitutaceae bacterium, assembly GCA_937942145.1. Taxonomy (GTDB): domain Bacteria; phylum Verrucomicrobiota; class Verrucomicrobiia; order Opitutales; family Opitutaceae; genus Pelagisphaera. The sequence continues at coordinate 9,503 of CALDFV010000286.1, read as the reverse complement.
GAGAGCGTCCCGCTCCGCCGCATTGGTTTGACCCTTTTACGCGGCACGCCCGGCTTGCGCTGCCGTAGCTTCAGCGAAGGAGTGAGGTCGTTGCCCTACCTTTCAAAGTGCTTCGACTTCGAGGAAGGTGACGGTTTTTGAGTCTAGTCCGTTTTTCAGCCAGGCTTCGAGACGACCGTCGCTGGCTGGAAGTGTCACCGACTCGAAAATGCACGAGGTTTCGCCCGCGGAAATTGGTTTCGACACCTGTACGCTTCCGAAACGTACATTTGCGGTGCTGTCTCTTGCCGCAGATGGGAAGGTGAGCGTAAAGCGGTAGGACCCTGTTCGCGTAACCCGAGCGCTCCAATAGGGCAGTCGGGTCATGGTCTGCAGATCGAAGCGACTTAGGAGGGTTGGGTTCTCCTTGGGCGCACCGAGATAGATTCGCTGCGGATCCCAGTAGTTCAGTTCTGCGGTGACGTCGCGGTACCAATTCTCGTAGGACTTTATCATGGCCGCGATCACTTGCGGGTGCGAGGAGGCAATGTTGTCGATTTCGCTGGGGTCTTTTTCGATGTCGTACAGTTCCAGATTATCGAGCTGGGCTGGAATGTCGAATTCGCCGATATCCAGAAGTTTGTCGCGAGGATTAGGATACGGCTGCACTAGCTTGTAGCGTTGCGAGCGGGCGGCGAAGTGGCTGTACATGAGTGGCTCGTGGTTCGCATTGTGCTGGAAGAAAAGGGTGCGGTCGGACCATGGAGGATTGGATTGAGTAACTAGGGGCAGGAGGCTTTGCCCGTCGATAATGCGGTCTTGGTCGATCGGATCCGCTCCGCAAGCTTCGAGCAGAGTCGGCAATACATCAATATGGGCTGCGATTTGGGGGAGCTTTAGGCCCGCTCTAATTTTATTCGGCCAACGGATGAGGAAGGGCACTCGAATGCCACCTTCATAGATGCTTGATTTCGTCCCACGGAGACCCGCGTTGTAACGATCAGGATAAACGTCATCTTTCTGTCGCGAAGTTCGGGGCCCGTTGTCGGAAAGGAAAATCACGATCGTGTTTTCCTCCAGGTTGAGCTCCTGTAGTCGTTCCATCAGAAAACCCACGTTCTCATCAATATTGGCGATCATGCCATAGGTTTTGGCGTTGATTTCATTCACGCCGTATTTCCGGTAAGGAGCTACGTACTTTTCCGCCACCTGAAGCGGCAAATGGGGTAGGTTGGTGGCGAGGTAGATGAAGAAGGGTTGAGTTTTGTTTTGCTCAGCGAAGTTCATCGCTTCCTGGAAAAAAATGTCGTTGCAGTAGCCTTTGTATTTTTTCGGCACGTTGTTGTGGCGAAGAATGGGGTCGAAGTAGGTGTTTCCGGGCGGGTCCCCCGCCTGACCGACGCCGCCTGCGGTGTGATGGAGGCATTCTTCAAACCCTTTGTCAGAAGGCCGGACGGGAAAGTTGTCTCCCAGGTGCCATTTGCCGAAAATCCCAGTTCGGTAACCCGCGGCTTTGAGATTCTCGGCGAGGGTAATTTCTTCTTCGCGGATGATACTCCGGCCGTAGTTTACTTCGACGGCACCGGTCCTTTCGGGATAGCGACCAGTGAGAAGGGCGGCCCGAGTGGGTGTACAAAGGGGCTGGACATAGAAGTTGGTGAACTCCGCGCTCTCGCTAGCCAGGCGGTCTAAGTTTGGAGTGTTAAGTTCGGTATTTCCATGAAAGCCGACGTCGCCAAAGCCTTGGTCATCCGTCATGATAAGAACGATGTTGGGACGTTTTACGGAGTCTGTCTGGGCGAGCGACGTTTCGCCAAATCCTATTACGAGGATGGCTGCCGTGAACAATACGGACCACCGTGATGAAAAGTTAAGTCGGTCTGTTATATTCTTATTCATTGTTTAACTCCTTGCCGCTTAATCAATTGATGCGCCAGTGACTGCGAGTTCAACCGAATAGAGTGAGGTATCCCCTGCGACGTAGAGGGTCTTTCGGTCGGGTCCGCCAAAACAGCAGTTGGCGCACCTGAGTTCGGGGATCAGAATCTTGCCGAGGAGTGCCGCATCTGGCGAGAAACACTGGATTCCATCGCCCGCACTGGTCCAGACGTTGCCGTGAACATCGCAGCGAAATCCGTCAGATACACCGGGTGACAGTTTTACAAATTCCCTTTGATTTTGGATACGAGTGCCGCAGTTCTCGACATCGAATACGGAAATATTTTGGGGTAATCCAGTATCGGATACGTAAAGCCTCGATTCATCTGGGGAGAAGGCGAGCCCGTTGGGGCGGTCCATCGAGTTGGCGACGATGCTTAGGTCGCGCGTTTCCGGATCGAGCCGATAGACAAAGTTGCCCTCGAGTTCGGAATCCCGTTTTTCGCCTTCCCGATTAGACAAAATTCCATAAGGCGGGTCCGTGAACCAGATGGTTCCATCGGACTTGACGACGACGTCGTTGGGCGAGTTGAGTCGCTTCCCTTTGTAGCGGTCAACTAGGATTGTGATAGATCCATCGTGTTCGGTTCTGGATACGCAATGGGTAAGATGGGTGGCGGTGACGAGGCGACCCTCTCGATCGATGGTGTTTCCGTTGGTGAAGTTCGATGGTTCACGAAAGACGGTCGTCTCGTTGGATTCTGGATCGAATTGGAGCATTCGGTTGTTAGGAATGTCCGACCATACGATAACGTTTTGCTCGGGAAGATAGACAGCTCCCTCCGACCACTCGGCTCCTTTCCAATGTCGACGAACTTCGGATACGTCGGAAACGAGTTCGCGAAAGCGTTCGTCGATTACTTCAATTCCAGATTGAAGTTGCTCCTCATTGGGAAGCTCGTGTTCGGGAAATGTTTTGGGGATAGCGGACATGGTAAAAGGATAGCACTTTCAACATATGGGACAAGTCGGAATATCCAATCTGAGGGCTTTAGGCTCGCTCTTGGGGAAAGTTCCTATGCAACGAGTTGCCTTTTACGCGACGCAAGGTAGCTTGCCAGGAACGATATGGTTGGTAGACAAGATAATTAGTGAAGTGAGAGATATGAGGAAATTTGGAATTGTCACCTTAATCATAGTGCAGGGGCTTTCTCTTGTATTCAGCCTTTCAATGTCGGCAGCCAAGCGGCCCAATGTGCTGTTTATCGCGATCGATGACATGAATGACTGGATTGGGCCGTTAGGTGGATTGGATATCGCTAAAACGCCAAATCTGGATCGATTGGCGGCGGAGTCCGCCACATTTGCCAATGCTCATTGCGCATCACCTGCCTGCGCGGCTTCTCGGCTGGCCAATATGTCAGGAGTGCAACCCTCGAAGACAGGAGTGATGCAAAATGTTTGGTACGATGGGCCTCAATGGCGCGAAATACCGATGCTGAAGGACATCGAGACCGTAGAGCAGTTTTTCAAGAACCGCGGATATGAAACTCTGGCTGGCGGAAAGATATACCATTCGTTGGCTCCACCTTGGCTCACGTCGAATCAAGCCGACCCTGATGGATGGGACTTTTACTATCCCAGTCTTGCGGTGCCGATGCCTTACCAAATGAACGCGCCGGAAAAGGTGATTAACCCCGACACATGGAAAGGGGGACGTCACAAGTGGTTTACGTGGGGTCCCATTCAGGTTCCAGATGAGAAGATGGCCGATCACCAGACGGTGAGCTGGGCCAGGTATGAGCTCATGCGGAAACGCGACAAGCCGCTTTATCTGGCTTGTGGGATTTTTCGTCCTCATATGCCATGGGAGGTGCCGCAAAAGTATTTCGATCTGTATCCAATCGAGGATATACCGGATTTGGAGATTGAAGAAAACGATCTCAAAGATGCCTTTGTTCACCCGCGCCGTGGCTGGCACAAATTCGTTCTAGAAAACAAGCAGTGGAAACACGTCATTCAAGCCTATCTAGCTTCGATTAGTTTCGCGGATGCCCAGATCGGGCGGCTGCTGGATGCCCTCGAAGCGTCTGGAAAGGCGGATGAAACGATCGTCGTCCTCTGGTCGGACCACGGCATGCACATTGGTGAGAAGGAAAACTGGGAGAAATTCACTCTCTGGGAGGAATCGACCCGCGTGCCCTTCTTTGTCCGAGCTCCGGGAGTGAGTGAGCCGGGATCAGTGGTTAATCAACCTGTTAGTTTATTGGATGTGTATCCTACTTTAGTGGATCTGGCGGGATATGATATTCCCGAGCATTGTGATGGAGTCAGTGTAGTCCCATTGTTGAGGAAACCCCATTCAAAAAGAAAGCACAGCGCTTTGACCAGTTTCACCTTTCCTCAGAATTTAACGGGTCATGCCCTTCGGAGCGAGCAGTACCGGTATATTTATTACGAGTGGAATAGCCTCGAGGAATTATACGACCATAGAAATGACAAAGGGGAATATACGAATCTCGCTTACGATCCGAAGTATGGGAAAGTAGTAAGGCAATTTCGACGAGAGCTTGTCGCCCGAGTTGATCGGGTGAAACTCGAGGAAATTGAAAAAGAGCCTGATGGATACACACTCTCAGGAAATCGTATCTCAGCGGACGACTTCGTGCCCATGGCGGAAGTTCTACTGCCTCCTGAGCGTCCGAAGGTTTCCGGGATTCGATGAAATAGCCGAAGCATTTTTGTATCAAGTTAGAGATGACAAGGTCAAAATATTTTAAATTAAAACTACAGTATGAGCAATGCTTTAGTCTGGTTGATTGAGTGTCGTTTTCAATGTATCAGTCTATTGTTTCATTCACGCTTAAAATTGAAAACTTTATCCGCATAGCGGATACTTATTGGTCTCACGGAGTGCGGACTCGAGTGATGAGGGTGCCGAGGAACGGCGACAACATGTCTTTTGTCAACGCTTCGCTTGTTGTTTCTTCGAAACGACAGACAAGTATGGGTTTGAAACAAACAGGTGTCTCTTCGAGACAAAAGGTTCAAGCTTTTGCGGGTAAGAGTTTCGCTGACTGGAGAAGTTTATAATACGATTGGATCTCCTCATGGAGGGAGTATCTCCACAATTTCCAATTCCTCTAAACAAGCCATCATCGTTTTGAAAAGGTTTTCAAGAACGGAGCGAGCTTCCTCGCATATGCACGAAGGCGCTGGTGTTCATTCCGCTCAAGGGACCGTGCTAGGGCATAAGGGATTGAGGTATCAAGTCGATTTGAACTGGGCGAAAGCAAACCCCAAAGTGGCTCCTGTAATTAACTCTCACGCCTTGGCCGAAGGTTGGGATGGGCTCGTTAATGTTGTGACGGACCACCCCAAAATCACACATTGCGCAAGCGACCCGTTGAATCTCCAAAGCGGGTTAGATTCCTGACACCCATTCGGTCGGCCATACTGAGGAAGAGGTTTGCGGCCGGTGTGGAACCGTTTTGATTGAAGCGTCCCGGATTGAGCGTTCCACCTCCGTGACCGGCGAGAATGAGGGGCAAATTGTCATGGGTGTGGCGATTCCCGTCCGCGTTGCCGCTCCCGTAAACGATCATAGAATTGTGTAGCATGGAGTTGCCGTCGATGTCGTCTATAGAATCCAGGCGAGTTAGGAAGGACGCCAATTTTTGAACGTACCACTGATCGATCCGAGCTACTTTGGCGATCCGATCGGCGTTGTTCTGGTGGTGCGTCAGTTCGTGATGTCCCTCAGGGATTCCGATTTCATCGTGGGAGCGGTTGTCCCCATCATGGGCGAGGAGAAGGGTGGCGATTCGGGTGGAATCGGTTTGGAACGCCAGTAACGCCATCTCGAACATGATATCAATGTGTTCACCGTGACTGAACGGAATTCCGTCTGGAGTAGCGATGTCTGGATCAATGCCCGCGCCAAAGCGTTCCAAATTTTCGATACGAGATTCAACTTCCCGGATACCGGTCAGGTACTGGTCTAGTTTTTCCCGGTCGCGATGATCGAGGTTTTTCTGCATCCGTTGGGCGTCAGACATGACGAAATCAAGAATGGAACGCCGATTCATCATGCGGCGCTTTGCATTCTCCGTACGCTCTCCGTGGGATCCTTCGCCGAATAGACGCTCGAAAACCTTGCGTGGGTTCGACTCTGGAGTCATCGGATTGGTCGCTGTTTTCCAGGAAAGATTGTATTGGTAGGCGCAAGAGTAGCCCGTGTCACAAGCTCCCGAGCGTCGCGCGGGATCACAACTTAGTTCTAGGGAGGGGAAACGTGTCATGTGTCCGACTTCATTTGCGATCGCTTGATCGATCGATGTACCGGCTCTAAAATCAGTAGCGCTTTTTTTGATACGAACACTGGTTAGGAATACGCTGTTGCCGCGAGCGTGATCGCCTCCACCGTCTTTTCCCGCAGTGGCGTTAAGCTGGTCCAGTCCTCCCATGACCTGTATGGAGTCGCGAATGGGCTCAAGAGGCGAGAGGGTGTCCTTAAAGGAGAAATTGGCCCCTTCCCCCTGAGGCCACCAAAGATCGGGAATCGCTCCATTGGGAAAGAATACGTAAGCGGCTCTGAGGGGCGCGCCAGCACGAGTAGTGGCGAGCTGCTTTACGGGTCCGGCCGCGAGCAAGCCAGTCGGCACGATTGATTGAAGCGCGGGAAGCGCGAGACTGGCCCCGACACCTTTGAGAAAGCGGCGGCGATTGAGGGGATTGTTGAAAGCGGGGCGATTCATGGTCTAATTCGAGTTAGCGTTTAGGTTGCGACGTTTTTGAAAGGGAGCTGAATGCACGATTGCAGCCAGCAGAGCGGAAGGGCGGCCTTCGCTTTGCTTGAGCGTTTCGACGAGCTCATCGATGGTTGCGGTGTCGTAGTACTCCATTCCTCTTCCCAGGGCGTAAGTAAGCAGTTTTTCGCTGAAGCAGTAATAAAAGTCTTTTATTCGCTCATTGGCAAGAATTCGCTTCATTTCCTGGATAGAGGAAAAGGACTCTCCGGTAATCAACACTCCATCGGTTTCGATGGGCTGGTTGAGCTCGGCGTCCCGCCAGATGCCCATGGCATTGAAGTTTTCCAAGGCGAGCCCGAGCGGATCCATGCGATTATGGCAGGAGCGGCAAAGCGCGTCTTCGCGGTGCAGAGCCAGCGTTTCGCGCAGGCTCATCGCTTCAATGTCTTTTCCGCTCGCGACGTCTTCCAAAGCGGGGATGTTTGGTGGCGGGGCTGCCGGGGGCGTACCTAGAATATTCTCCAAAATGAAAACGCCGCGCTTAACGGGAGAAGTGCGAGTCGGGTTAGAGGTGTAGGCCAAGATCGTGCCTTGGGTCAAAATCCCCCCGCGCGGACTGCCGGGCGCGAGGGATACCTTGCGAAACTTGGAACCTTTGACACCTTCGATAGCGTAGTGGGTGGCGAGCCGGTCGTTGAGAAAGGTGTAGTCGCTATCGAGCAATTCGGATAGGCTCCGATCTTTCCGAATAATGTGCTCGAAATAGAGTTCGGTCTCTTTGCGCATGGCCCGTTGCAAGGGAGGTTTTAGCTCGGGGCGGTCTTCATTGTAAAGGGCTCGAATCAACGCCCGTGTTCGGGTGTAAGCTTCTTGCTGCTCAGGAGTACGAAGCGCATCTGGAATTTCGCGAAGGAGGGAGTATTCCTCCCTAGCTGCCATCGCCTCAGGATTTGGATGGTCGCGGAGCCATACATCCATGGAGCTGATGTTTACGGATTCAATGTCCCGAGCGTGGAGCCACTGGCCGGAGAAGTTATTGATAAAAGCATCTGACCGTTTATCGGCCATCATACGCTTGAGTTGTGTGGCCAGATTTTCTCTAAGTGTGCCTTCTCTTGCTAAACGAAAAAGCTCCTTGTCGGGCATTGACGACCAGAGGAAGTAGGAGAGGCGAGATGCGAGGGAGTACTCGTCAATCAGAGGGTATTCATCCTTGGCGGTTTCCGAGAGGGCCGCTTCCTGGCGAAAAAGAAATCGGGGAGATGCGAGGATGGCGACCATTGCCTGGGAAATCCCCATCTCGTAAGTGTATCCTTCTTGAGAGGCGACTTGCTCCGATAGCCGAGTCAATTGATCCACCGTTTCTTCGTCGACGGGTCGGCGATAGGCGCGAGACGCAAAGTCGCGCAGCAAATTACGTGTGTACTCGGTTCGCAAGGATTCGTCATGGGGGACTTTCCCTGGGAAAAAACGATCATAATTTTCCGGTTGTATCCAGTGTTCGCGTGCGAAGGGACCACGTACGGTCAGCTTTTCAATTCGCATCTTGAGGCGTTTGATCTTTTCCAAACCGAATGTGAGAGGCTCTACTTCGAATTCGAAACGTTTATCTCCCGGTTTCCATTCGTGGTCGAACGTGTACTCGAACGTCTTTCCAGAGATATATTCAAATTCCTGTTCGATCTTCGTTTCGCCGTCGATTTTGAAAACGAGCCGACAGCGATTGTAGTCAAAGCCGCTGAAGCTCGAAAAACTGACGGGCTTTAGGCTCAGAACGACCTGGTATTTCCCGGGTGTCTTGATTGCATAGCTCGCGGTGCGGTTGGAAGGGGAATAGAAGGAGAGCTGGAGGTCGTCATCCGACGCATCGTCCTCGATGGTGGGAGGGCTAAAGAGCTCGACCAGGGCTTCGTCTGCCAGGACGTGTTCAGGCAATATTCTGGCGGTAGTCGGTACGGCCTTGCTGATGATTTGATTGGCGGCATCGAGGTACTTCTCGATGAGCATGGGGGAAAGCGTTAAAATATCCCCGATGTTGTCGAATCCCTCACCAGAGTCATCTGCCGGAAACGCGTCCGCCGCGACAAATTCCACTCCAATCAGATCGCGGATGGTGTTCTGGTACTCGATCCGATTAAGGCGCTGGACCGTTAGCTTTCCTGGATCAGGATTCTCAAGGTCTAGTGCGAAGGGGCCGGTTTTGATCCAGGTCAGCAAGCGATCTCTTTCTTCGACGGAGGGCTGGAATTCCTCTTGGGGCGGCATAATGTGGGCTCGGGCATTTTTTAGAACGCGAAGCCAGAGTTCGTGGTCTTGAATCGTCTCTGAAGAGAATTCGTCCAAAGTGACCCCTCCCTTGCTCGTCCCAAAACCGTGGCAGTCATAGCAATAGCTATCCAGGATTGGTTCCGCTTCGCTCTGAAAGGACTCAAATAATTGATCGCCATCGCCTGCTTTAAGTGACTGGTTAACAAGAGCTAACCCCCAAAATAGACAGAATTTGGAAACGTGGAAATGCATTCGAAATAAAGCTAGGTATAAGCGGCAAATTTAGCAATTATTACCGGAAAGATTCGCTTGGTGGACTCCTCGAGAATCAATATGTAAGTTCATTGGCGGTTGCCGCTGCGTCTATTTGACGGTGCTTGATTTGATGGAACTCATCGGAACGGCAAGCCGAGACCCAATGGTGGCTTGAGTCTGTGAAAGAGGGTTTTTAGTTCTAACTCATGAATTTTATCTTTTCAATGCATTGGGGGGTGATTTTCGCACTGGGATTGGCGGTGAGCATGATTGGGTTGGGTGCAGCCGAAGCGGAGAAAAGCGAGACGCGCCCCAATGTCATACTGATTTTTGCCGACGATTTGGGTCCCGGTCTGCTGGGTTGCTATGGAC
>CALDFV010000285.1 GCA_937942145.1 uncultured Opitutaceae bacterium | reverse complement strand
GTGTGGTTCGTTTTGTCTGGTAGCCTCGCTTCTCGATAAGCGACTCGATTCGCTCGACAGAAAGAGAGTCGGTAGTGCCCAAGGCATTATCGGCTTCCACAAGGGCGAGGGCGAGATTCTCAGCCTTTGTTTGCCCGATTTTTTTGGCTTCCTCTAGCTTGAAATCGAACTCGACTTGGTCACGAGACTCTTCGAAGGTCGCTGGCTCAGTTATGGGTGCCGCAGGTTCAGCTTCGGGGTCTTCGCTTGGAGGAGCTTCGACCGTTTTTGTATATTTAAAGCTATTGCGAGCAAAGTAGTCTTGAAGGTTCTCCTCGGTGACTTCCACTTCCGCGATATGATCAAGGGCTTTGAATTCGACAAATGAAATCGTGCGACGGGTGGGGGATGCGTAGCGAAAGCTGTTCTGGGCGTAGAACGCTTCCAGCTTCTCCTCGGAATAGTCGATTTCAGGGGAGAAGTTAGCAAAGTCGTACTCGGCGACATTTACGGACCAGACGGTCTGGTCGAGAACGAGATCCTGAATGACTTCAGACTCTAGAACGAATCTTGGACTCGAGAGTCCATCGAATACCTTGTTTACACGATAATCGTCGGCAATAATCAAAGAGAGGGCTCCTTCTGATATATTTCCTGAGGCCCGAATCTCGTCTCGAAACCGTACATATGCTTCGCGGCTGAAAGTCTGGTCGGGGCCTTGGAACATGCCGAGCTGTTGGATGTGCTCTGTCAATTGTTCGGAATTCGGACCGGGAATGTTATGAAGATCGGCCAAGTGCAGGGCTGCAGCCCGATTGAAAGCATACTGGGTGAGTTGGTCCTGATTCAGTGGCGCTCCTGTGAGTAACGCACTGTAGTAGGCTGCATTAAAAAACTCCTGCCGTTGTGAATCGGTTGAGAATTCGTTTCCAAAAAACTGGATATTCCGATCTTGGTTTCGTCCATCTCCGATTCCGGGCGCCGCCCCGATCGTAAAGACGAATGCGACAATTATCACTCCTAGAAGAACGATGAAGAGGACACGAAAGTGTTTCTGGAAATTGGTTTGGAGCCAGGAAATCATTTTAGTACGGCGTTAAAGAAACGGCAAAGTTAGGATTGGGCCTTCCTCTGTCAATGGACAAAACGCCAATGTTCCTACCGAAACGAACGCTGTATTTGATCTGATCTACAGGCTCCCTGCCTTTTTTAAGCGGAGAGCCTACTAGATGAAGGTGGAAGCGGTATCTGAATCAGCCGCCTGAGGCTTTTTAGAGGATGACTTTTCGAATTCGTTCGAGAGGTCGATTACGTCTTCCATCGTCAAATCGCTCAGCGCTGATTTACGAGCTTGTTCAAGCGAGTCATGATAACGTTTTACGATGGGATCGTAGTCGTCGAAAAGATCCTCATCGGGCATATCTCCATGTTTCTCGAAACTGTTCCGAAAATCACACAATTCAATTTTGTCTAATGGCTTGGCGGGTTGGTAGCGATAGTTTTGAAAAGGTTCGCCTGCTTCGGGTGGCATTGAGGAAACAAGTTTCAAGTCGCACAAGCGCATCAGACTAGCGTTTACGTACTGAACCGGGAGCTTCGAAATCTTTGCGAGTTCCCTGCCGCTCAGCGCGGGTTTGCAATCTCTAAAACGTCGGCAAACGATAGAAAAAAGCAGGAGTGAAATGCTTTCTTTGGAAGCGTAGTTCAATGGTTCCCAGGCCATTTTGTTGCTTTTGAAATGGGCGTTCTGCACGGCGTAGGATACGCGTCCGCCGAGCAACATGAACAGCCAGAAAACGTACATCCCGAACATTAATACGGGAATGATCGCTAGTGATCCGTAAAGGCTGCGATCAAGGGAAACCCGATTCGAGTAGAATGCGAACGCCATGGCATTGTTGCCGCCAATTAAAAAGAGGGCGACGAAGGCTCCGATGAAACTCGCTCGCCAGGTGACGAGAGTATTGGGAATAAACCGGTAGAAGGTGGCGAGCACTGCTGAAAGCATGAGGAACGTGCCCGCTTTCGAGATCCAGCTAATGATAGTGAGGAGGCCTTCGCCGCCTGGAAGGGTGGATGCCAGGTCATTCCATTTTAGGGCCTGAGCGGCCAAAAGGGCGAGTCCTGCGGCCGCAACGACGGTCCCAAGAGTGATCACAGTCCAGTAAAGACCCACTCTCATGATCCAGCTCCGCCCTCGCTTGACTCCCCAGATGTCGTTGAGGGCGCCTTCGATTGAAGAGAATAGCTGAATGACAATTAGAATCAGCAGTATCATGCCGCTTATGCCCACCACTCCTGATTGGCTGGCTTCTACAAAACCCTGCAAGTACTCCTTGAGCTGAGCCCGGCTTCCCTCTTCCTCAGCCAAATCGTTAGATTGCTCTTCCAAACTGGCGATCTGGGGAGCAATGAAGCTCAATCCCCGGTAAATCTGATTCACCACAATGTCCGGATCCGACTTTTGCAGGACAAACCCTGATACGAGAATCATGATCGCGGTCATCGGAATTAATCCGATCAGCGAGCTAAAGCTGAGTGCGGCAGCCCGGTTTAGCAGTCGATTTTCGGCGAGACCATTAAACGTGATCGCGCCGACTCGTAGTGTGGCATATAGAAAACGCTCACCTTTGTGGGCGTCCGTAATCGCCATTTTCCACATTCGGTTACGAATGTGTTCCTTGTGTTTTAGCAGACGTTCAAGGCGAGTGGACATGCGAGGTGGTCAATTTCCACCGTGCGTTTACTTGAAAATGGGAAGAATTACGAGCGCCATATAACCCGCGAGACCCAGAACACCTGTGACGCAAAAGGGAATCACCTTCCGGGTGTTCAGCGTAGCGGTGCAAAAGTAGATGCTGACAGAAAGTACGACATTTGCTAAAGCGAGCATCGGATCGCCGCTCGTGAAAAACAGAATGGAAAGCGTTCCCAGTCCGATCGCTGCCCGAAAACGGACGAGCGGATAGATCTCGGTTACTTGAAGAAGCAGGACAATCCCGAGGAGCACATCTGCTATCCCAAAAAGGATGTAGGGGCTTCTTACCATTTGGATTGCGTTGGCCGTTTTCACCAGATCCCACTCGAGGAAGGCCATCGTGACGGCGCTTCCCAGCACAAAAAGAGTGGTGAAGCGAAGGCCAAGAAAAGCTGATTGAGCCCGTTTTTCGACTGGGGACTTGCCGCTTAGGTCATCGCCTTCGCGCCCTTCGGCTTGGGCCAGCATCGTTTGGACTGAAATGCCAGCTTTCCCATTTCCCAATTCAGATTGCTTAGACTTTTTATCCGATGCTTTCTCCTCTTCGGTTTCCTCAGGCTCGGTTTGTAGGGTGAGCTTTGTTTTCTGGGGAAAGAGGACGTCCATGAGTTCCCCGTTTTCCTCGATTGGAATCCACTCTTCCTTGTCGATGTCGTAGACATAGGCTCCCTTGTCCAGTTTGCCCGCTTCGATTAAGGAAGTGATCTGGTCGAGGTTGTAGGGACCGCTAGCCTCTTCGTCACCTTCCTTCCTTATATAGTACTCACGCATCAATAGGAAATACGGGCTATGAGTCGTGCGACTTGAGGGAAAAGTCAAGGACAGGGGGCGGGATTTCCTGCAAATGGGATCAGAGAATGGCGGAATCCGCTTTTCCGGTTAAATTCGATTGTTTTTTACGAAAATCGAGGATGCTAAACCGGTTTAATTTGGTTTGGTCCTTTTGAGATCCCAGGTCTACATGCGTTCGAGGGTCTTAATACCCAGAAGTGAAAGACCGATTTTTAAGGCAAGCAATGTACGTGAGCAGAGGATCAGGCGTCTTGCTTGGACCCCTTCTTCTTCCACAATCACTTTGTTCGCACTGTAAAATGCGCTGAAGGTACCTGCCAGCTCGTGGAGGTAGAGGCATAGCATATGAGGACGAAGGGTTTCGATCGTCGTTTGGAGGGCGCCAACGAATTCTACAATTTTTCGGGCCAGCGCAATCTCCTCATCGGTTTCCAGTGTAGATGCTCGTTTTTCAAGACCCTCCTTCTGGGGTCCCTCGAGCTTTCTAAAAATGCTTTGTATCCGCGCGGTCGCATACAGCAAGTAAGGAGCCGTATTGCCTTCAAAAGAAAGAAGCTTGTCCCATGAGAAAACGTAGTCGCTGGTCCGGTTAGGTGAAAGGTCGGCGTATTTGATGGCGCCCACTCCAACGGTCTGGGCGATATGCTCGAGTTCAGCGTCGCTTAAATCCGGATTCTTTTCTTTGACGACCGCGTAGGCCCTCTCGATCGCTTCGGCAATTAGATCCTTAAGACGAATGGGGTCGCCAGAACGGGATTTAATGGGCTTGCCATCTTCCCCCGTAATTTTCCCGAACATGACATGATTGAATATCGGACGTTCCCGCCCGGTCCGCTCGAACCACTTTGCTGTCGTTAGATCCAGTTGCTCGAAATGGTCTTTTTGCCGATCATCTGTCACGATTACGATACGGGTCGCATTAAAGTGTTCGTGGCGATAGAGCATGGTAGCTAAATCAGTAGTCGCGTAGTTGCTCGCTCCATCGGATTTGCGGATAATGAAGGGTTGTTTCGCGTATCGCTTGTGCTCTGGGTGAAAAACGACCAGCGCGCCTTTGCTTTCTTCTGCCAGGTCTGAATCAGACAGCTCGTCGTAGACCTGTTGTACTTTGTCGCGGTAGAAACTTTCGCCGAGGTAGCAGTCGAAGGTTACATCGAGTTGGTCGTATACGTCCTTGAGACCGGCGATGCTCAGCTCGTTTACTTTTTCCCACAAAGCCATCGCTCCGGGATCCTCGGCTTGCAGTTTTACGAGCTCCTCGCGGCATTCGTCGAGAACAGCCTCGTCCTCGCCGGCGAGCTCGCTTCCGAGCTTGTAGAGGCGTTCGAGCTCTCCGAGCGGATCTTCGGTCAGGGCACTCTCATCCAAGTGCCGTTTGTACGCGAAGAAGAGTTTTCCATACGGCGTTCCCCAATCGCCTATATGGTTGTCCCTGGTAACCTTGGCTCCGCAAAACTCCAGCAGGCGGCAGATCGCCTCTCCGATGACGACCGAGCGAATATGGCCCACATGCATTTGCTTGGCAGTGTTCGGTGATCCATAGTCCACGACCACGCGCTCATCAGAATAGAAGCGGGAGGCGGATTCTTTAAAATCGGACTCAGTCGCGAACGCGGCCAACCAGTTGGAATAAAACTGGGGCTTGAACTTGAAATTGATGAAACCAGGTCCCGCGATGCTCAGGTCAGCCACCGTGGTCAGGGAGTTATCCTTTTCAAAGGCTGTGACCAGTTTTTGAGCAACTTCGCGAGGATTCGTTTTCAGCCGTTTTGCGTAAGGCAGGGCGCCATTGACTTGAAAGTCGCCAAAACGGGGATCCGCAGGTCTAACGTCGGCGGAGAACATCGTCGTATCCAAACCTGCGGCACAAGCGGCGACATTGGCGCTGGATTCCAGTTTTTTTTCGACATCAAACCATTCGTGCATAAGAAGGCGGTATAAAATGGTGTTGCATTGCGCGAGCAAGCTCCGAATGGAGTCCTGAAGCAAAAGTGGTTTCCTTAGCTTGCCACCCTGAAAAGAGCCACCTGCCAATCAAAAGCTTTGTTTCAGCCAAATAGATAAGCGTTTACCCCTAGGAATTGGGCAAATTCGGGGTCTTGACACGTGTGGCATAATAGCACTTTCAAGAATGGCTGGGGCTCAGGCGAAACGCACTTTGTGAAACGTTTTATCCTCAAATTTGTCAGATTTGAAACCGAGTTGCGCGACTTGGAATGCCTGAGCAAAACTCCTGCAAACTGTTGTCGTTCAATATTTTGATGCATTAACGACTATTTTACACAACTGATAATGGTTAGAAAAACCTTAAGCACCCGCAGATTCATCAAGCCGAGCTACGCTTACCTCATCGAGAAAAAGAGAGATGGGCAAGAGTACACCAAAGATGAGATCAGGTACATTATAGACTCCATTTTAGATGGAGAAATGCCTGACTATCAGATGGCCGCTATGGCGATGGCGATTTTCTTTCAGGGAATGTCAGCCCAGGAAACGGCTGTTTTGACTGAGGAGATGATGCTTTCGGGAGAAGTCATCGATCTTTCGCATATCGCGAAGCCAAAGATCGACAAGTACTCGACTGGTGGCGTCGGTGATAAAACGTCTCTTGTTTTAGTGCCTCTTGCGGTTGCTAGCGGCATCGTGATTCCAATGATGGGGAGTGTTGACCAGGATTTCGCCGTGAGCGCTTTAGACAAGCTCAGCGCTATTCCTGGTTTCAACCCGGAAATGGAGATCGGACCGTTTATTCAGCAGCTAGAGCGAATTGGTGGGGCGATGGTTCGCCAGAGCAAGGAGTTGGCTCCTGCAGATGCGATACTCTATGAGCTACGTAAAAAGACCGCTACCATTCCTAGTCTTCCTTTAATTACTGGAAGTGTCCTTTCCAAAAAGTTGGCAGAAGGCTCTGAAGGACTAGTGATCGATGTTAAATGGGGGAACGGATCTTTCATTCGCGATCTGGAACAAGCCAAGCAGCTCGCTCGTTCCATGACTCGTGTGGGCCGCTCCATGAAGCGTCGTTGTGTCGCTCTCGTTACCGATATGAACCAGCCACTTGGCGATACGGTCGGAACCGCGCTGGAACTAAAGGAAGCGATTCAGCTATTGCATGGGGAAGGTCCCGAAGATTTGCAGGAACTCGTCTTGAAGCTCGGTATGGAGATTGTCCGCCTCGCAGGGGTTGCCGGATCGACGCTATCTGCAAAGCAAACGGTACAACGCCACATTGAAGACGGAACCGCTCTAGCGAAGCTCAAGGAGATCGTCTCGGCCCAAGGTGGTGATACCAGTTATATCGATGATCCTGAGAAGTTTCCAACTGCCCAGCACATTCGAAAACTGCCGGCTCCAAAGCGCGGATACGTTCACACCATCAACGCATCGCAGATTGCCAAGGGGGTCCACCTTCTTGGGGCTGGAGCGGATGAAGATGGAAAGATCGATTTTGCGGTCGGTGTATCGGAAATCAAAAAGGTGGGCACCCAGGTCAAGCAGGGCGAGCCACTGATGATGATTCACTACAACGACGAGGCGAAACTTGAACAGGCGCTAGAGTATTTTAAAGCGGCGTACCGACTCGCTCCCAAACGACCTACGCCACCGCCTCTCATTGTAGAGCGTGTTGCTTAGGAATTGTGTCGTAGGTCTTATCGGACTGATAAGACCTGCGATCTATTAAAAAACGCCTCCAGAATGTGGAGACGTTCGTATCATTAAGGGAGTAGAATTTCGCTGGGTCTTCAGCTTCTTCCGGAGTAGCTTTTGTCGCTTGTATTTACCTTGATGACTTCTCCCTCTTTGATGAAAAGGGGGACTTGAATTGTTAGCTTTGTCTCAAGCAAAGCCGGCTTTTGCACGTTGCTGGCAGTGTCGCCGCGAATGCCTTCGGGAGATTCGATTACTTTCAGTTCTACGGTAGAGGGCAGTACTAGCTGAACTGGGTTTCCGTCAACAAAGAGAATTTCGTATTCGGTATTCGGAACGAGAAAATTGACCGCATCCTCAAGGATATCGGGATCCAGCTCTATCGAATCATAGGTTTCGAGATCCATGAATGAATAGACGCCTCGATCTTCGTAGCTGAATTCCAGATTCTTACGCTCAGTCATCAGCACCTCAACTTTTTCGGTGGACTGGAATCGAACGTCCGCAGAGCGTCCTGTACTGAGGTTGCGCATTTTGGTTTGCACGACCGGCTGCCCTTTTCCGGGAGTCCGGTGATGGGATTCCATAATGAGACAGGGATTCCCGTTATAGTTGATGACGTTGCCTTTTCTAAGGTCTAATGCGATTGGCATAGGTGTATGAGTTTTTAAAGAGTGGTCGAGGTAGACGGTTATGGGGTTGCTGTCAACAAGAGGGTTTTTGAGATGGAATCCCAGAAATCTCCGTGCTTGTCATTTTTGGTTATTAGCGCCACTAAGCCTTCCCCATGAAGCAACGCTCCCTCCTGAGAGAGGTTACTATCAATGGTCCTGCTCTACATACGGGTGATAATTCTCGGCTTACTTTGAAACCGGCGCCTGCCAATCACGGTATTGTGATTCGGAGAGTGGATCTGCATGAGAAGCCAGAGTTTAGGCCACATATTTCACAGGTGGGTGACTTAGTGCGTAATACGACCCTGAATGCCGGCCATTCGAAAGTGCATACGGTCGAACATGTCATGGCCGCTCTTCATGGGATGGGGATAGATAATGTCGAAGTCGAAATGGACGCGAGCGAA
>CALDFV010000284.1 GCA_937942145.1 uncultured Opitutaceae bacterium | reverse complement strand
GGTTGGGATTGGTGAGATCCGTGTTTATCGTAACTCTGTCGGCATTGAGATTGACGACCACTCCGTAGTGAGTCTCGCCATTGAGCATCTCCACGGCGATCGGAACGAACTGCTCATTGATCTCCTTGCCAGGATTGATGATCTGGTCGAGAAAGTCGCTTGGAGAGTACCGTCCACCGGAGCCAGTAAGGTCAGGTCCCGTGGAGCCACCGGCATTCTGGAATCTGTGACAGGAGTAGCAGGCGGTTCCAGCGAACATAGTACGGCCTCTTTCAAAATTGCGGTTTGCCATGCTCAGGTTCGCTTCCGCGGCGAGGTCTTCCATCGTCCAGTTTTTGACGTAAGTGCGACCCTTCATGAAATTGGCGGTGAGGGCTTCGATGGGTGACTTCTTTTCAGGCTTGCGCGAGAGAACGGCCGCAAGGTCACTGCGTTCTTTGTCGGTTAGAGTCGCCATCGCTTCCTTGCGAATGTTCTCGATGAAGATCTCGAAGGACGCGCCACCGCGGTAGTTCGCGGCGTTGAGAAACCACTCGATGTAGTCCGTGCGGAGTTGATTGGTCCATCCCGCCTTCAACATGCGGAGCGACCGTGCATACTCGAGCTGCTCTTCTTGAGTGGGAGCTTGCTTGAGCAGCCCAATCGCTTTTCTCGCGACGGTGGGGGCCTGTAGATAAACGAGCGTCTCGCAAAGGAGCTGGTTCATTTCAATCGTTTCCGCTGGGAACTGAGCATCCAGTTGAACGGTTGCTCTCAGGGCCAGCCCAGGGCTGGGAGCTCCAAATCGGTTGAACACCACTTGATAGGTTCGAACTAATGCGCGCCGTCCTTTTTCGTCGAGATCTTCGAAGTCGATGTCCAGGAGAGCATTGATAATGTCATTGCCTATGGTCTTGTTGACGGGTGGATCGCCGTCCTTTCGGTGAAAGCGATCAATTCCTGCCACACGAGCGAGCGCGAGCAACGCCGGTATGCGGCGTTCGGGGATTTTCTCTTTAAAGGCTCGGTTGGCCCAGCTTTTGGAAGGCTGACTTTCTATGGCAATTCGAGCGGCAGATCGAATGAATGGGTCCTCGTGATTCAAATACCTCCACGACTTATTGACGGCGCTTGTATCCACAACGCCATGAAATACTTCGAGACTATGGCGCAAGTTTCTGGCTTTCTGTCCGCTGTTTTTTACGATGGAAGGAGAAGTGTCTTCATCACCGATGTAGGTAACGCGATAGAGTCCCGACTGAACTTTGCGGCCCCCAATGGTGAAATACATGGCGCCGTCGCTTGGATTGACAACGATGTCGGTAACGGGAAGCGGCGCACCGGAAATAAAGTCCTCTTTCTCGCCCGTATAGCTGGAACCGTCTGGACGTAGGTGGACGCTGTAGATCTTTCCCCAGCTCCAATCGAGAATGTATAGAGCATTTTGATACTTGGCTGGAAACTTGGCTCCGTAACCAAAGGCCACACCCGTGGGTGAACCGGGACCAATATTAACGGCAGCAGGTACGCTGTCGACGTACCATTCGGGCCATTTGCCCGTTCCATTACGCCAGCCATAGTCTGAGCCGCTCACGGTGTGGAGAACGCGAGTAGGGCGATACCATGGGGTGTTAAAGTCGTACTCCATGTCCGCGTCGTAGGTAAAGAGCTCTCCCTCGGCGTTAAAGTCAGCATCGAAAATATTGCGGTAGCCGTGAGAGTAGATTTCGAAGTCCTCACCATCGGGAGAGACTTTGTAGATGATTCCCGCAGGAGCGAGGCGGTCGCGGTTGTGTCCTCGGCCATCGGGCATACGGGGAAGCAGGTGGTCTTCCCCCCAATTTGTATTCACCCGAGAAGAGCTCCATTCGGTCGGCTCGGTGTTGTTGCCCGTTATCAGAAACAGCGACTCACCATCCGGGGAGAGCCGAATGGCATGCACGCCGTGGTCTCCACGCGCGGAAATTTGGCGTAGCAGCTCGACCTTGTCTAGCATGTCGTCCCCGTCAGAATCGGTGAGGCGGTAGAGACCGGACTTGGTGGGATCGCGGTATTCATTAACCCCTACGTAGAGAGCGTCGAAAGCCCATAGCATCCCATTAACCGCTTCAATTTCGGCCGGGACCTTTTCCACGTCTTCAGGGTTGAGCTTTTGCCCGGGGGCGGGAACCGGGAAACGAAAGAGCGCGCCGTATTGGTCGCTGGCAATAATACGGCCCTTATTGTCGAGGCAAAGATTGACCCAGGAGCCTTGAGTCTCGCCTGGAACGGAATAGAGCAGCTCGACCTCGAAACCTTCTTTGACCGTTATGCGGTCGCGTGGCGTCGCCCGGTTTTCATTAATGGCCGCTCCTTCTTCAAATTCCTTGGGTTTCGCCACAAACGCCTCAATGGCCTCACGACCCGCTTTCCCATTCAAGCGCTTTAGTTGGATGTCTTTTGTGTAGGCAACCATTGGAGGGCCACGGTGTAGTTGAATTCCTATCGCGCCTTTGCGAGGTACATCCGGAAAACGGTCGACCACATCTACAGTGACCACTCCATTCACTTTATGAATCACACGGGCACCCACTGCCAGCACTTCGTATTCATTCCACTCGTCGACTTTGAATTTGGGTTCCATGCCTAAATCGCCGGTAACCTGCGGTTTGGATTTCCCTTTTTCATCCACTGCCTTGGTAACGAGGACTTTCTGCCCACGAGTAGCTACGATACCCCGGCCGGTTTTCTCGCTGTAGTACATGCCCAGGTACTCCGGCTTGGGGTGAATATCGAGCTGATTTCCGGATAGCCCATGGGCCACGCCTTCGATAGCTTGAGCTCGGTACATGATGCCGGAGTTGTTTTCCCCGACGAGTTTGAGCTTTGCCTTTAAGTGGAAATTGCCGACGGCTTCACCTTGCCAGATGAGGAACGTGTTGGCTTCCAAGGTGACTCCATGTGTGGAGCCGACGATTGCTCCGTCTTCGACTTTCCAGAGCTCACTCTGTCCTTTCCATCCGGAAAGGTCTTTGCCGTTGAAAAGGGATTCGAAGCTTTCCTGGGCGAATGCGGACACAGCCAGCAGGGCGATGCTGATCGCCGTTGCCATTTTGAATCGTTGGAACGCGGGTGCGGATGGTCGAGTCGTCATAATGGTTTATTAGGTCTTGAAAGTGAAATGGCAGGATATCGTCAGCAAAGAATTTTGAAAACGAGGTGATTAGGGGTGCTGATGCTTCTACCGCAAGGTGTCGATGCGGTCGCAAAACTGTTTGCGGATTCAGGCTCGTAGGGATCATTATCCGTGAAGCGTCCCGAATCTGCTAGTACGATCGGTGCTAAACTTGGTACAAAATCGGCATTAGGTAGTTTATCATTGGTCTTCGAGATGTCAGTTTGATTAGTTATTTTTCATGATGCGTTTATTCTTAATCCTAGCCCTTCCATTTGTGATGGTTGATTCTGCTTGGTCCGTCGAGGCCGCGGCTGCAGAAAAGCCAAACATTGTGCTGATCCTCTCTGACGACCAGGCATGGACGGACTACAGTTTCATGGGGCACGAACAAATTGACACGCCCCACATTGATCGGTTGGCGAGCGAGAGCGCGGCGTTCCGGCGAGGCTATGTTCCCACCGCGCTTTGTCGGCCGTCTTTGATGACTCTAGCGACTGGGCTGTATACGCACCAACATCGAACGTCGGGAAATAACCCGGCGGAAACCGAAGCCAATGCCAGACACGCGAGGGAAACGGGGAAGGATTCCCGAGAGCTGATTATTTCCCACATCGATGACCTGCCGACCGTTCCCGAACTGTTGGGCGAAGCGGGCTACCTGAGTCACCAGAGCGGCAAATGGTGGGAGGGTTCTTACCAGCGGGGCGGCTTCACGCATGGTATGACCGCGGGCTTTCCCAAGCCACGAGGTCGTCACGGAGATGCGGGCCTGACAATTGGCCGCGAAGGAATGGAACCGGTTTTCGACTTTATCGATGAGGCGGTTGAAAAGGAAAAGCCGTTCTTCGTATGGTACGCTCCGTTTCTGCCGCACACGCCCCATACGCCCCCGACGCGCTTGTTCGACAAGTACAAAGCGATGGGTCTAGGCGATTTTGTCGCCAAGTATTATGCAATGTGCGAGTGGTTCGATGAGACTTGTGGGCAGCTTCTCGAGAAGCTAGAAGCTGAGGGGCTTCGCGAAAACACACTGGTCGTTTACGTATGTGACAATGGTTGGATTCAGAGTACAGATAGGAATGGATACGCGGCTCATTCCAAACGCAGCCCTTATGAGATGGGGACGCGTACGCCGATCCTGTTTTCCTGGCCGGATCGCATTGACGCGACCGATCGTCCTGAACTGTGTACGAGTATTGACATTGCGCCTACGATCCTCGCGGCAGCTGGAGTTGAGGTTCCAAATAACTGGCCGGGTATGAATTTGCTACCTGCGCTCGAAAGTGGAAAGAAGATCCGTCGTGACACGATATTTGGCGAAGCCTTCGCTCACGATATTGCAGACGTCCACAAGCCCGAAGATTCTCTTCTCTATCGTTGGGTAATTGAGGACGATTGGAAACTCTTGCTTCGGTATGACGGCCAACCGGGAAGCATGAAATATCCTCCCGATGAGACAGCGCCTCTATTGTTTGACTTGAATATCGACCCTCACGAGAGAAATAATCTCGCCACATCGAATCCGAAACTCGTAGTCCGGCTGGCCCACAAGATCGCCCAGTGGTGGCCCGTCACCGAGCGGAAAGTCGTAGGTCTTGAGTAGGAGGAATCGACGTCCTTTGGTAACGGTTTGACCAAACGTTTTTGCCTCAAAGTGTGTCTGGAGCGGAAAGGTATCGCGGCCAGCGTTTATCTATGGGTTGACTTCCACTTCGGGTTTTGCATTCGATGTATTCCTATTTTTTGCGACTGGCGAGTAAGGCGGGATTGACCGCTAGGAAGCTTCGCGGTTCTATCGAGCGCCTGGGTAGAGCCACTGTTTAAAACTATAAATGCTTCCATCATGTCTAATCTGACTACGACGTCACCTGTCTCTGAATATCTCTCGTCCTGCTCGCCGGATGAAGTGAATCCCGCCATGCTGAGCTATGTTGCGAACCTGCAACAAGTTGCCTCGGTAAACGCGCCGATCGCCGCATCGATTGTGAAAGAGCTCCAGGACCAACGCAGCAATCTTAAGCTCATTGCGTCCGAGAATTTTACCACGCTGAACACTCAAGCGGCCATGGGCAATTTGCTTACGGACAAGTACGCGGAAGGATTTGCTGGCGCGCGTTACTACGCGGGTTGCGACAATATTGATGCGATCGAGAGCGAAGCCTGTGAGCAAGCCTGCCGGCTTTTTGATGCGGAGCACGCTTATGTTCAGCCGCATTCGGGGGCGGATGCGAACCTGATCGCTTTTTGGGCCATCCTGCAGGCTAGAGTGGGCACACCTCTCATCGAGGAAATGGGTGAAACCAACCCGTCCAAAATGTCTCGCGAGGATTGGAACAAGGTACGCGCGGCGATGGGCAACCAGAAAATGCTCGGACTGGATTACTACTCCGGAGGCCACTTGACTCACGGTTACCGATTTAACATTTCCGCCCAGTTTTTCGATGCCTACAATTATTCAGTCAGCAAGGAGACCGGATTGCTCGACTACGATGAGCTGGAAGCTCAAGCACTCGAGATCAAGCCATTGATCCTGTTAGCGGGTTATAGCGCCTATCCCAGAAAGGTAGATTTCCGTCGGATGAAGGAAATCGCTGATAAGGTGGGAGCAGTTCTGTTGGTTGATATGGCCCACTTCGCAGGACTGGTTGCTGGGGGTGTTTTCGAGGGCGACTACAATCCGATGCCGTTTGCTGATGTAGTGACAACGACCACACACAAGACACTCCGAGGCCCTCGTGGGGGAGTGATCCTATGTAAAAAGGAGTTTGCAGAGTATATTGATAAAGGGTGCCCTCTCGTGATCGGCGGACCGCTGCCGCACGTTATGGCAGCCAAAGCGGTTGCTTTTAAGGAAGCAAACGAGCCTGAGTTTAAAGAGTACGCGCAGAACGTGGTGAATAATTCGCGAGCCATGGCGGAGGCCATGATCGACGAAGGTCTCAAGATCTGCACGGGTGGAACCGACAATCACCTCTTGCTGATCGACGTGACTCCGTTCGGTCTCAACGGACGACAGGCGGAAGCCGCCGTTCGTGAATGTGGCGTTACGTTGAACCGGAACTCGCTGCCTTTCGATCCCAATGGCCCCCACTATACGAGTGGATTGCGAGTTGGTTCCCCCGCGATCACATCATTGGGAATGGGAGCAGAGGAGATGAAAGAGATCGCTTCGATTTTTAAGCTCATACTCTCAAGCACCACGCCAAAAATACTCACCAAGGGTAAAAATGCGGGTCAGCCCAGCAAAGTGAAATACGATATCCCTGAGACTGTGGTAGAGGAGGGAAGAGCTCGTGTGCAAAGCCTTCTAGACCGATTCGTATTGTATCCAGAATTGGATGTCGAATTCCTGAAAAGCCACTTTTCGCTTTAGAAATTGAGAAGTATGGGCACGACAAAGCAGAATATTATCGGCTTCGAAAGCGAGTTTCCTTTTTGTCACTGAGATTGGCGGCTAGGTCGTGCGAATACGGAGTCTTCACCAAGGGAAATGTCGAAAAACTCCTTCTATTCCGATTCCGATTTTGAACCACTCGCTGGGGGGAAGCGACCGGATGACTACCGAACGCCTTTTCAGGTTGATAGGGACCGGATCATCCATTCGTCAGCCTTCAGAAAGCTGCAATCCAAAACCCAGGTCTATCTTTCGGGAGAGTACGATTTTTACCGTACGCGGCTGACCCATTCCATTGAGGTTGCCCAGATTGGTCGATCGATCTGCCATTTCCTGCAAAGCGACTCGAAGTATTTAAACGACGACTTCTACATCGATTCGGATTTGGTTGAGGCCTGCTGCTTGAGTCACGATCTGGGCCATCCGCCTTTTGGTCATGGCGGTGAGCGAACGCTCCACCGTTTGTTTTACGACATTGGCGGATTTGAAGGGAATGCTCAAACCTTGCGCTTGATCACGGATACGCTGTACCAGTCAAGTGGCAAGCAAAGGGGTATTTCTCCTACGAGGGCATTTCTCGACGGCATTCTGAAATACAAGTCTTCGTTTTCAGAAAGGGATCGGCCTCGAAATCACTTCATATACGACTTTCAGCGCGTGTATCGAGATTTTGTACACGAGAAAGACATTGATCGTCAGGGAGCGCAAGTGGATGGGGCGTTTCGAAAGATGGCTAGTCTGGAGTGCCAGGTAATGGACTGGGCGGATGATACTGCTTATTGTATCAACGATATCGTCGACGGCGTCCGAGCTGGTTTCCTTAGTTTGGAACGGCTTGAGCGTTGGGCGGCAAGAGAAGGTCTCGATGCCGAGTCGCAACCCTTGTTTGACGCTTTTGTTAATGATATTCGAAAAGACCGGCTCGAAGCGGTTTTCGGGGTCAAGATAGGCGACTTTATTCGGTCCTGCCGTCTCGTTCCTCGTGAAAGTCCTCTGTCGGGAGTTACAAACCGGTATGCGTTCTCGTTAGAAGTGAATTCGGAGGCAAAACGAACGGCCCGCTTCTTCAAACGAGTGGCCCTAGACCTTATTTTTAGGTCAGCGCCGCTTCAGCAGATGGACTATAAGGGAGATCGCGTTTTGGAGGATTTGTTTCGAGCCTTATCGGATTCGTATTTGGAGTCGGAAAAGCCGAGATCCAAGATTCTCCCGGAACAGCAGGCGATTTGGATGAAGCAAGCAACGGGAGACCCCGAAAAGCAACGGTTGGTCGCTCGGGATTTCCTAGCCAGCTTGACGGATGGTCAGGCGTTGAGAATTCACAAGCGTCTTTACGATCCCGAATACGCTTCGATCATCGATCTAGACTAGAGCATTTTGTCTCTGGCAATTCGCAAAGGTAGGGCACGACGGCCTGGCGAGCTGTGAAATTAGCCCCACAAACGCGGCTCGACGGGCCGTCGTGCCCTAACTCCGAAGACAGCGTTTTCTCATCTGCACTCCCATGGAGCAAGTACCGACTAATTGAAAAGGCTCTAGGGTTTTGGGACGGCTTTTGCGCTGGAAGTAGCCACTCGCGAATTCGACTGCGGGAAATCTGCAGCCGCATATTAGTAAGAATCGGTAAATTGCGGTATGCTTCCTAAGGGAATTCTCAAGTTGTAAGGTCATTTACCGATGGCAGATTGGGCCCTGTAAATTGCGGGACCTTAGTCATTTCAAGTCTGTTTCTCGCTCCTATGAATCGAATCCTTTACCGTTTCACCGAAGCCGCGTTCTTGCGTTTAGCCCTACCGGTTGTGGCGATCTCGATGCGGGTCCGTGGCATTCTTGAGGGTGAATTTTGCGGGAGGAGCTTCTGAAGAAAGAATGAAACACCTATCCTTAGCCAAAAAGATTAGCGCAACCGTTTTGCTGATCCTCTTCTTTTTCGTTACCCTCGCGACGGTTTCCTTTTGGGCGGTTACCAATTTGAACGACTCCTTCGGCTCTTTCTCCCATAGTGTTGCGGTTGGCGACAAGACGGCCCAGGAAGTTTCCACGGCGATTGCCATGAGGTCCAATGTGGGAGAATTTCTGAGGAACTCGGATTGGACGCTGGTGGAAAACCATAATCGCATGTTCGCGGAGCTCAACCGGGAATTTGATGAGCTTATTGGCGCCAGTTCCGATCCTGAGCAAAGGAACTTGCTGCTTTCCTCCGCTCAAACCATGAGGGAATACGATCGCGCATTCCAGGAAATTGTCGCTCTGTCTTCAGCCGAGCAGCAAATCGTTGCGAGTGAGATTGGCCCAGATAGCGAGGAAATCAAGGGACTCCTCAAAAACCTACTCGCCACGGATCAAGAGAATGGAGAATACTCCAGCGCTTTAGCGGTAGCGGCTGCGTTGCAAAGTTTGTATGAAGCGGAGTCGGCACTGAATCGGATCGTCGTCCAGTTTGACGCGGAGGACGCGCGAATCGCAAACGACAGGGCGGCTCGCTTGGCTGAGCAGCTTAATTTACTTGGCCTAGACTATAGGAATTCCATCAAACTCGACGGCCGTCAGGAAAATCTAGTTAAGGAAATAACGCTTCGCAGGAGTGAGGAGTTAGCGGATAGTTTTTTGCAAGGCACGGACATTTTGGCGAAAACTCTGGGAAGTATCTCACATATTAATACAAATGTAATTGTTCCGAAAGGGGAGCAATTTAAGGAAACAATTACCCTGGTCCAACGTAACATTGAAATGGAGCAGATGGGACTGCAAAACCAAGTTACGAAGGTTCAAAGCAAAGCCCGGTTTGCGGTAGTCGCGATTAGCATTCTTGGATTGGGTTTGGGAATAGGGGGAAGCGCTTTGATAATCCGCAACATCACGGGGAGTGTGAATACGATCGTCGGGCGCCTAGAACAATGTTCTTTAGAAACCTTTACGACCTCCCAGCAGCTTTTTGCCAACAGCGAAAGCCTTGCTCGAGATTCCTCGGAACAAGCGGGTTCTATTGAGGAAACGAGCTCTTCACTCGAAGAGGTAAATGCAATGACGGAGAGGAATGCGGCGAACGCAGAGTCGGCGAAAACCCTTGCTAGAGAAGCCAGGATCGCAGCCGAGTCTGGCGCTGAGTCAATGCAGGACATGATTGTCGCGATGAACGAGATCAAGGACTCGAGCGACAACATTGCGAATATCATCAAGACCATTGATGAAATCGCCTTCCAAACGAATATTCTCGCTCTTAATGCTGCTGTGGAGGCAGCTAGGGCGGGGGAGTCGGGTGCCGGATTCGCCGTAGTTGCGGATGAAGTACGCTCGCTTGCCAATCGATCTTCTGAAGCGGCCTCCGTTACCGCGGAGAAGATTGAAAATTCAGTCGAGAAAAGCAAGCGAGGGGTTGAGCTAAACCAGCGAGTCGCTCGGAACCTTCAATCGATTGTAGAGCACACGCAGCATATGGATGAGCTGGTAGCCCAGATATCGGGGGCATCCACTGAGCAGCATCGAGGGGTGGCCCACATCCGGAATGCCATCTCCAGCATGGATAGCGTTACCCAGCGCAATGCTTCAGGAGCCGAGGAAACGGCTTCATCCTCGAAAGTCTTGCTCACCCAGTCGAACGCGATGCAGGGCGCTATCGGCGATTTGGCAACCGTTATTTCTGGTAAGAAAGACCCAGAAGAGCGCCCCGAACTGGATGAAGTATCCTATACGGGATTCGATCAGGTCCCAGTATTCTCTAGTCCGAGAAATGAGAGTTCCCAGAATGATGCTAGTGGACGAACCGGATCTGCTCAGCCGCGTAGAAGCGAAGGCGTGTTTCATGACGGTTGGGACAACTAGAGAAACGATTTGAGGTAGGCGGCAGCTTGCCGCAGTTTGAGATAGAAGGTTTGAGTCCGATAAGACTATTGATGGAAGGCCTTAATTGGAGTCGAGCTGCGAAAGTGGGTCTAGGGGGACTTTTAGTCGGTCTCGCGGTATCGCGAACGTTTGCGGTAGACCAATACGATACGCTTACCGCAGGTGAGACGGTTTACCGAAATGTCGTAGTGAGGTCGCAAAACGCTTCCTCATTGATTGTCACTCATGCGGGTGGTTTGGCACAGATCCCATTCGGAAAACTCTCTAGTGAGATACAGGAACGCTATGGATATAGTGGACAGAACGATGAGTTGAGAAAGGCAGACTTGGAGAGGTTGCGTCGCCGGCAGATTATAGAGTCGCAAAAACGAATCGAGCAATTGCGGCAAAAGGAGGCAGAGGCCCGTTCCAAAAGGCTTTCCAAGGGGGCCGCTCTCGCCCTGCAAAATTTTGGAGTTCCGCCGGTTGTTGAATTCGAAGTGGATCTAAGGCCAAAATTCAAGGAACTTGGGATTGGCATCAGGAATCAAGGGCGGCGCCCCAGCTGCGCGATCCATGCGGCCGTCGGGGCTCTCGAGTATTTGGAGGGCAGACGATTGGGAAAAGCGGAGAATCTATCTGAGTACTACCTCTATTGGGCCACTCTTAAGACGCTCGGCCGATACGATCAGTCTGAGAATTGGCAGGATCAGGAGGGTTTGGATTCAGATGCGGGCTTTCAACTTAATGAGGTGTTTCAGGCGTTGAGAGCCTATGGAGTTCCGAATTCTGAAGAGTCTTCTGGTCTGGGTTCGAATAGTAACAACGGAGAGCTAGAGGCTCCATCGGAAGAGATTATCCAGAAAGCCCGTGTTCGCTCAGGCATCCGAGCGTTTGCGATACCGGGAAGAGACAAGAATATCCTTTTGGGCAATATCGTGCATGCGTTGAATGCAGGGGAGCCGGTCGTTGTCGGAATGGGCTGGCCCTCGTTTCGGGCGATTAGAAGGACGGCTTTCCTGGATGGTCAAACACCCCAGGAAAATTATGGCCATGCGGTTACGCTCGTTGGCTATAGAAGCCCCACTCGAAGACTGGAAGATGTAACGTTTGTATTCAAGAACTCATGGGGGGTTAAGTGGGGTGCAGGCGGGTATGGATACGTTCGATACAACTACATGGTAAAGCACCTATATGGAGCTTTCGTAATGGAAACGGGCGAGTCCTGAATACTAGGACTTCCTCAGCTGCACAAGCTGGTCCAAGCAAGAATCGTAGACACGCGTCTGATTGTCCCAATCATAGTGAGCTACTAGGTTTGCTCCCGGAAAAGGCTTTTTCCAAGCCCCGCTTTGGATCAGTTCTATCGTCAAGTTCAGCGCTTCGTCTTCCGTTTCATAGAAGTTCTGTGACCATTGGCTGGGCTCCAGATGATTGGGATAGGCGAGTCGATTAGGTAGAATGGGGTGGCATCCGCAGTGTATTGACTCCACCACGCTTTGGCCAAAGAAGTCCTGTCGAGACGTGACTAGGGAGATGTCCGCTTCCCATAACAGGCGAGCATAGTCCGAGAAAAGAGGAACTTTCCCGTATTGTATGATTTGATTGGCGAGCCTTTCTTTCGCTTCTTTGAAATAAGGGGGTTCCTCTTCGAAGCCTTCTCCAAGCAAGGCCAGATCGAAATCGATCCCTCGATCGGCAAGACCATACAGAATTCGAAAGAAGCCGATGGGGTTTTTGTCGTACTCCCAGCGATGGTTCCAAACGATCAGTGGCTTGTCTGCCATTTTCCCTCGATTTGGACAGCGGAAGGAGTCGAGTGCCTTCAGATCCATGCCTAGCCAAAGGGTCGATGCGCTGTTTCGAATGGTTGAAACCGTATCCAAGTTTTGGAAATCCGGGTATCGTTTCAGAAAACTGGGCAAGGCGTCCAGAAACGACGTACGATGGTAGTTGGAGTTGAAGTAGGTCGCGTCTGCTGCCAAGGCACTGGAATAGTTGATAAACGCGTAGTGGAGGTCTCTTCCTTTCTTTGTATCAGAGTCCCTTGGGGACCAGGGATAGAGTAACTGGTTTTCATGGAAATAGACCGCAACCGGAGTACGAGCCGTTTCATCCCTGAGACAGGAGAGAAACACGGTCAGGTCGAGCATATCGCTGGCTACAATGGCATCGTATTGAATTCCGCAGGCGCGGTATTTTTCCGCCATTGTTACGGCGGCCCCATGCATACGCCATTTCCAGTGGCGCCCAGGCAAGGAGAGAATGTCTATCCGATGTCTCGATCGACTAGCGAATTCGTTGGCCCAGCGTTGGTGTGATCCGGTAAAGAAGGGCTCTACAAGACAGATCTTGAATGGCTCGGGAGGAGTCTGGTCTCGTGGTGACACTCTAGTTGTAGAAGCAGCCGCATCCACCCTGATGGCAACAGCTATCTCCAGCGGATGGCACCGGAGCGCTCTGCGCGATTCCAGTCACGTTGAATCCGTATCCGCCTGTAATGACACGTTTTACGGGTAACCCCGTGGTCGGATGGTTTGTCAAAGGCGCGTCGTTCATACTTTGCTGGTACTCAAACCGGACAGGTTCTTCGGAGTCAGAATCGGGAATTGTCTCATAGAGGTACGTTGCCATGCCTCTAACTTGCGTAGCGATAGGGGTTCGTCAATGTCGGGAAGCGTAATTTCTTGCTAAGAAAAGGAATTCGGGCTGCTTTGTCCGACGATGTGGATCAGCGAAATGGCAAAGTGGATGGCGGCGAATCGGAGTAAGATCGCCCAGGGCGCGGCCTTCGTATTGACCATTGTTTTCTATGTCGGAGCGTTCCCTCCGTACGACTTTCCGGAAGCGGGATTTGTCGTGCTGATTCCCTTTCTGATCTGGTTCCGTATGGGGCCTACTTTTAAGCAGGTTGCCTGGACGGGGCTCTTAACTGGTTGGGTGGCGTGGTTTATCCTTATCTTTTGGCTAAGGCATGTGACGTGGATGGGTTTGACGCTTCTCTCGGGAGTAGTGGGGCTGCATTTTATGCTCTGGTGCCTGGGGACTTTTTGGTTGAGTAAGCGCCTCCTCGGAAAGGGTCTTTGGATGGGCCTTCCCTTTGCGATCGGAACCTCTGCTTTGTGGGTTGTTCTCGAACATATTAGAGGATGGGTTTTTACCGGCTTTCCTTGGTTGCCGTTGTCGGCGAGTCAATGGAGTCGGCCCATCATGCTGCAGAGCGCCGTATTTTGGGGCGCTTGGGGGATTTCGTTTGGACTGGCGTTGCTCAATGCGGGCGTGGCTGCCTACATGCTGCGTATTGTCCGTTATTCGCGAACCCGTACCAAGACGTTTTGTCCGGAATTCTATCTGGCCCTCATTGTTTTCGTTAGCATGACCTTCTTGCAGACGCGTCACATTTCGGGACAGGATAGGGAGCCCCTCTTCAGAGCGGCTGCCATGCAGCCAGCGATTCCCCAAAACGAAAAATGGGATGCTTCTCTAAGTAAAGAGATACTGGATCAAATTGAAAAAAACACCCTGCTTCTGGCACCGATGAAACCGGATGTGGTTTTCTGGCCGGAAGCGACCTTGCCGTATCCGATCAAAGGGGACATTGCCATGCAGGCTTGGATCGAGCGATTAGCTACGGAGATTGATACCCCCATTTTTGCCGGAGCGTTGGTTGCAGAATCAGATGAAGTTTGGTATAATGGAGTGTATTTGATTCGACCGAAATGGGGAATGTATCCAGAATACTACGCGAAAAGGCACTTGGTTCCTTTTGGCGAATACATTCCGTTGCGAAGCGTTTGGCCATGGATTGAAAAAATAGTGCCGATCGAGGGCGATTTGTATCCGGGAAAGGGAGTTTCCTTGTTGCCTCTTTCAATGCCGAGCCGAACCATTAATATTGGAACGCTCATTTGCTATGAAGACGTCTTTCCCAGTCTGGCCAGAAAGTCCACGCTTGAAGGTGCGGGCATGCTCTTCGTTGCCACAAACAGCGCCTGGTATGGTCAGAGCGCCGCTTCTTTCCAGCATATGGCCCACTCGGTCCTGAGAGCTGTCGAAAACCGTAGAGTTGTGTTTCGGGTAGGAAATGACGGATGGTCCGGGTGGATCGACGAATACGGTAACGTACGGGATGAACTCCTCGACGAGGAGGGCAAAATTTGGTTTTCCGGTGGTACGACCTGGAAAGTCGATCGAGACAAGCGGTGGAAAGGGCGAGAGACCTTTTATACCCAGAAAGGAGATTGGTTTGTCGCCGTCTGCTGGGGCGCTTTGCTGATCGCTGGACTGATTGCCCTTCGTTATAAAGGCGCTCTGCAAGACTAGCCTGAAGGTGATTCGGTCTGCTGGAATTTGCTTTTGTGAGCAGCGGCTACTTTGGTGTACTTGTGGGCCCAGCTCTTGATGCCTGACTGCTCCTCGGGGGTCAGTGATCGGAAAATTTTTGCTGGAGACCCGAGGACGAGCGATCCGGGAGGAACCTTTGTTGAACCGGTCACAAGAGCGCCTGCTCCGATGATGCTGTTCTTGCCGATCACGGAACCATCCATTACGGTGGCGCCCATTCCCACAAGGCATTCGTCCTCGATCGTGCACGCATGGATTATAGCGGCGTGGCCGATCGTTACGTCGTTGCCGATTTCCACGCCATAGTCATCCGCAAGGTGCACGATCGTGCCGTCTTGCACATTTGACCGATCCCCGACTCTGATTGAGTTAATATCTCCTCTGAGTACGCAACCGGGCCATACGCTGGCCTGGGCACCGATGATGACGTCGCCCATCACGGTAGCTTCCTTGGCAACGTATGCGGTATCCGGAATAACAGGATCTTGGGAAAGGTGTTTTTCTAGTCGCTCTTCGGTAGTCATGAGATCGCTTCGTTTGGTAGAGGCCTGCCCTGCGGGAGAATCTTCTTAATATTTCTGTCGAAAATATTGCCTAAATCAACCTGTGAAATACCGGAGTTCTTAAGGGAATCAATATGGGTCTTAAAATCCGGTTTGCGCTGCGTCTTCGTGAATGTCCGAAGGGGATAGTCGCTCCCAAACAGGATGCGATCGCGCCCTATCGATTCGATTGCGGTTTGATAAATGTCGCGTGGGTAAAGCAGTGGAACCGCAGCGGTGTCGAGATATACATTGTTGAGGCTCCTCAGCTGGGGCAGCTCCATCATCCCAGCGAGATGGGCAAAGATGAAAGTGGTTTCCGGATGGTTCTTTGCCAGAGCTATAAGGGGATCGATTGGCGTTTCAATTTTGCCTGGGTACTCGTGACCCGTTGGATCGGTGACGTGGAAATTAACGGGAACATTATGTTCGCCAGCCAGGGCAATTGCTCGATCCAACGTTTCGTTTTCGTAAGTGTAGCCTTGAGCGGGGGGATTGAGTTCCCCGATTCCGCCGAACCCGCATTCGAATGCTTGCTTTAAAGCGTCGATTGATCCGGATCCCCCCTTAGCGTTGAAAGGGGCGAACGCCATTAGGCGATCCGGATGGCGAGCGATCCAATCTCGTTGCCAGGAAATGTTCTCGTAACAAGTGTTGGCATTTTCCCAGTACCAGCCGAGTATGATTGCTTGTTTGACCTCGGCGGCATCCATATCCCTGAGTAGTTGATCAACCGAAGCCCATCCTTGCAGCGTTGGACCTGAGCTAGGGGAGACGCATTGGAGCCAATAAGGTTCTTTCCACTTCTCAGCCCAGGATCTCGTATTCTCGTAGACGCTAGCTGGATACAAGTGAATATGCGCGTCGATCGTCATATCTCGATTCGCTAAACGCCTTTCGACTCATATATCCTCTGGAGGCTCTGGCGCACGAGTCCGCCCATGGTTTGCCTTTTGAGGAATTCGTCGTCCTTGTAGTGATGGGCTAGCTCCTGACGTAATTGTTGGACATTTTCAAGAGGAGCGAGGGTGTCTTTTGACATGGATTCGAGGAGACCCTTGATGCGCAGCTTGCTTGTCTTCATTCTTCGAGCGATCAAATGCTGCTCCTCGCTCTGGTATTGATGAGCGGTATCCGCGTCGATGTGACTGACGCAGAACCCGACGAGCGGATTGTTTTCTTTGAAAAATTGTGGCAAATAGAAATTCTTCCTTCCGTCATAGGACTGCTGGTCGAAATCCATGGCGCGGATACGGATTTGCGTGCCTTCGAAGTCAGGAGTGATGTCGACGATGAAGTTGTAGGGCCGCATGTCTCCGAGCAGGCGGACAAAGCATCGCTCGTTAAACTTGATCAGTTCCTTGGCAATTCGGATCGCTTTGAGCTGTTTGTTGTCGAGCCAGGACTCGATAAACATATCCCCTGGCAGGCCCACGATGTGCTCTTCGATGAGCGTGTCACGGTCCGTGATGAAGTGCATCCGATTCGGAGAAAGGAGGTGTTCGAGTTCGAGTCCGTAAATTCGAGAAGCGTCCGCCTTCTTGACGTAGAAGTAGTCCTGATTGTCGTTTCTTGAATTGACGATTCGAATTCGGAAGGGCTTGGAATTACCAAACTCGCAGTAGTCGATCCGGTCGACGTAGAGATGTTGAATGACGGAGAGATCACCACCGGCTTTGATAATCGCGTAAACGCGCTTGAGCCCGTCGGAAATCTTAGCGATCAGGACATGATCGTATATGACCGTTTTCCATAGAGTGTCTTGATCGTCATCGTCATAGAGGGAAGCAGCGGCCGAAAACTGCTCGAGGTCGTTGTAAGATACTGGAAGGCGGTTCTCCCGATTGAAATTTGTCAGGTAATAGCGAAGCGTGTCGCTGATCGGGAAGGCAGGCTTTCGAGGAGTTCCGGAATGCTGCTTTTGAATGGTTTCGCCGAGAGACTGAACGAGAAAGTTTGGATTTGTGTCTTGGTTGTCCACAGAGAAGCGAGTGGGGAAGATCTTAGCTTATTGTTCGGCAGCGACAAGGCCAATAAGCGCGTCTCCCGAATTGACGTTCTTATCGCTGAGCTCTCTCGTAGGCGAATAGGAATTGCTGGGCATAGCCGGCTAGCGGACCGAGATGCACTCTGCCAAAGTGCTCAAGCTGGTCCTTGTTCCAGCCCTCGAGTCCGTAGCGGTTTTTTAGGACCTTCAAAATCCACGTATCAACGGGAAAGGCTTGGTATTTCTGGGCTCCGAAAAGGAGGGCGCAGTCGGCGATCTTCGAACCTACACCAGGAAATTTGATGAGCTCCTCTTTCGCCTCTTCATAGGGAAGCCCTTCGATTTCTTCTAGTATCCCGTTCGATCCCGCAATGAGATCGGCGGTTTTCTTTATATTCTTGGCCCGAAAGCCTAGTCCGAGTGACCGAAGGACTGACTCGCTCGTTTTGGATAGTTGCTCCCAGGTCGGAAGGGCACGTGGACCTTCAGGAATAATCTCGGACCCAATCTCACGTGCCATGTTCTCGCACATGATCTTAATTTGGGGAATCTGCTTGGTCGCCGAGCAAAGAAAGCAGAGCAAGGTTTCAGCGAAAGGCTGGTTCAAAAGGCGCAAGCCACGAAAAGCGCAGATAGCGTCAGCAAGCGCTTTGTCGCTTCGCCAAGGAAGTTGGTTCGTGAGGTCCGACCAATCGGTATCAATGAGCAAGTATTGGCGGAGAGATTCGGTTGCGTTCGCTTCTGATTCCTCTGGAAAACGGCACTCAATCGATTCTTCTGTATTCAGTCTCAACTGGGTGAAGCTCTGAGACCAAATCCCTTGCCAGCATTGGTCCATTTCATTGTAAGACCACCGGAACGCTTGTCCGCCAATTAGGGTCTCTTGAAATGAAAGATCTGAAAACGGAGTTTTGAGTATGAGCGTTTGCCAGTGGGTCCAACGCATACGAGATTTCGATCCAAGGTTTTTGGGAGAGTTCTTACGACGAAGCGGGAACGCTCGACCACAGAAAGCTCTGGGAACTTGAGAGAGTGGTTCCGTTTGTATCGAGAATCTCGATTTTCCAGGCAGTGGGGATGGTGTCGCTGGAGCCCCAAACACCGTCGGTGAGTCCCACGAGAGCCCGCTTTTTCTTGATGGGCTCAATGTCGATTGTCTTGGTCTCGATATCCTGGGAACCCGGTCGGACAAAATGAATGTGGATAGACGCGGCACTTTTTGGCTGATCCTTCGCATCCAGTTTTAGGGCAACATAGTATCCATTGCGTTGCGACGGATCGGTGCGGGCGATGGCATACCTTCCAGGATTTTCCTTCCCGGTGAGGTGCTCAGAAATTCGCTTGAAGGAGTCTTCGTCGCGCCGATCGGAAAAAATGATCTCAGCGGCCTGGGACGAGGCTCCGATGACCGCAAAAGCTAGAAGTGAGAGAATGAGTTTCATATTCTTAGGTGAAGAGACTGAAAGGGATGCGGAGAGTTCCACAATTGGAAAGAAGGCGAAAATTACCAGCCATAGTTGCGGCGGATGCGAACCGGCTCGTAGAGCTCATGGGGAATCTCCTGCAGGAACCGGCTCGGCGTGAGGAACATGGACGGCCCCCCTTTGGTGTTCATCTTAGGAAAAAGCAGGTAAAGTTCATCGCGAGCCCGGGTGACGGCGACGTAGAAGAGTCGTCTTTCCTCTTCGGTATCTCCCGCCTCAATGGATCTCCGAATGGGGAAAAGCCCATCGGCCGCTCCGATGACAAAGACGACATCAAATTCGAGACCTTTGGCTTGATGAACGGTGGTGAGTCGGATCGACTGGTCGCTATCCTCGATGTTGCGGTCCGCGACTTCGGAATTGAGCAGAGTGATTTGAGCGATGAGCTCCTGCATCTCTTCAAACCGGGCGGCGAATCCGATGAGCGATTTGAGGTCATCC
Source organism: uncultured Opitutaceae bacterium (assembly GCA_937942145.1). Taxonomy (GTDB): domain Bacteria; phylum Verrucomicrobiota; class Verrucomicrobiia; order Opitutales; family Opitutaceae; genus Pelagisphaera. The sequence continues at coordinate 1,176 of CALDFV010000284.1, read as the reverse complement.
AAGCGGTTGACGTAGTTGGCGTACGCTCCCTGAAGGTAGAGGCTGTACCAACCTTCGAGACCAATCTCCACGACTTCTTCGGGAGAACCGGACTCGTTGGCCTTTTTCATGTCCTGAAGACTGATGGCTAGTGATTCCCAGTCTTGCCGCGCCGCGTCGGGAGCTTTTTTGGTGACTGAGGGATCGCTCATGGCGTCGATGAAGTCGAGTTTTTGTGACTTGGCCACCTCTGCGGTGAGAGCGTAGAGCTTCTGACCGTTTTTCTCACCAACTTTGGGAAGCAATACGGCGAGTCGCATAAAAGCGGATACGTCTCTCGGATTGTAGACCAGTCGCAAGTGAGCGACCATATCCTTGATGTGAGCCTGTTCAAAAAACCGGACGCCACTGGTGATTTGATAAGGGAGACCCGCCCTGGAGAGCTCCATCTGCAAGTCAAGAGACTGATAGTGGGCTCGATAGAGGACGGCGATCTCGCTAGCCTCTTTCCCTTCTTCGAGAAGTCCCTGAATACGCGTGATGACAAACTGGGCTTGTTCCTTGCCATCCATTGCCTGAACCACGTAAGGGACCTGGCTCGAGGGTTTGAAGGCCCGCAGCTCTTTGTCGAACCCTTGCGTGGTCCTGTTTTGGATAACGGAATTCGCTAGGGTCAATATCTCTGGTGTGCTGCGATAGTTTGTCTCGATTCGAAGAATACGAGTTTCCGGATGGCGATCCGGGAAAGTCATGATATTTTCGTAGTTCGCGCCGCGCCAGGAATAGATGCACTGAGCATCGTCTCCCACTGCCATGATTTGGTGATTGGCACCCATCGTATCGACGATTTTGGCCTGAAGCGTATTAGTGTCCTGGTACTCATCGACCAGAGTGTGACGAAATCGTTGGTTGTAGTATTCTTTTACCTCAGGAGCGACCTCCATGAGTTTGAGCCAATTGGTCAACAGGTCGTCATAGTCGACCACTTGCTGCTCCTGCTTTCGTTTGGCATAGACTTCGGAAAAGGACTGTATCTGATCCACCAGCTCGTTGTGCTGGGGAAAGTAGTTGATAATGGTTTCTTCTATGGTGCCTCGCGTATTGCGTGCCATGCTAATTATGGACGAAAGGGGGCCCGGTTTGGGGCGAGTCTTGTCCTTGAAGAAACTCTTGTCGATGGCTTCGACCGCCCCTTTC
>CALDFV010000283.1 GCA_937942145.1 uncultured Opitutaceae bacterium | reverse complement strand
GACTATAGCTGGATTTATCAATGCCACAGAAACTAAAAGCTTTAGATCCGCTGCAAAATATAGGGAAACCGGCAAGATTGCAGCAATCACGTGGAAGTTCAACCTATTGCAGGATATAAACAATGTCAGCGAGGTTTTTCGTCACCAACTGGGTTACGATATAGGGATGGCTGTGGAGCGAGATGACGTGTCTGAAGTAATATACTCAAAAATAGCGACCTTCGCTCGAGATATGTATGAAATCAATTTCTGGCTCCAGCAAACATTTAAAGAAGTTGAGAGTCAGCGTGCCCGGTTGATGATTTCGAAGCGGAATTCAGAACTATTTCGATTGAGGGCATTGGGTGAAGGCTTGGATCGAACTGTTTTGGATCTAAACAAGCGGGTTTTTAGCTCTGATGAATTAAATGAAACTAGGCTCAGATTGGGTGGACTCTTCGAAAATTATGATTATCATGCTAGAAAACTGCTAGAGAAGAAGCGTAAGTTATCGGTCCTTGATCTTTTGGGACAATCTGAAGGGAATGGCCTAAGAAAAGCCGAATTGGAGGGTCTCTGGCATATGGGTCAGTCTATTTCGGCGGATTTTCTGCAATCCTCGAAGATAATCGAAAAACTGCTAGAGGCGAAAATCGTTTCTTATCGCGACGCCATTCGATCCAACCGGAATTTGACATTGGTTCTCGTATCTGTAATTGGGATATTCTCTCTTACGCTTGGATACTATATCCAGAAGAATTTGTCGAATGGGCATGAGGCCTTGAGGACCCAAAATTTGGAACTTGAGGAAAGAATCAGAAGTCGTGTAATTGAGTTGGAACAAGCGAGGGCGGTGGCGATTGAAGCCGCAACAATGGCTAAGCGTGAGCGCAATAATGCGGTAAAGTTGAATGCTGTTCTTCAGAACCAAACCGAGATCTCGAATACTCTAGCCCGAAAGGCGGTAGCGGCGGAAAAAGCTAAGTCTCAGTTTCTGGCAAATATAAGTCACGAGATACGTACTCCGATGAATGGTGTTGTTGGGATGACCCATCTACTCCATCAATCCGGTTTGAATGAGACGCAGACGGCCTATGTTGATACGCTGGGCCACTGTGCGGAAGGGCTTCTAGTGCTTATTGACGATGTACTCGACTTGGCAAAAATCGAAGCGTGCGAGTTGGGAATTGAGACAACGGAAACGGATCTCAATGAAGTCATCGAAAAAACGGTGGCTTTGCATGCTCCAACGGCCCAACAAAAAGGGTTGGAGCTATTATGTTTCTATCCAATTCTGGAGAATAGAAAACTGGTGCTGGATCCTTACCGACTTTGTCAGGTTTTCTCAAATCTGATTAGCAATGCCATTAAGTTTACGGATGAGGGCTTTGTGCGGCTCGATGCAGACTTATTGGAAGATAGAGACGGTAGAGTTGTATATAGGTTTACGGTACGAGATACGGGATTGGGGATATCCGAGGAACACCAAAAGAAATTATTCCGTCCTTTCGCTCAAGCGGATGGCTCCACTACGAGAAAATTTGGAGGTACAGGGTTAGGGCTATCAATCTCTCAAAAGCTTGTATCGTTGATGGGCGGCCAGTTGGATGTTCTAAGTGAGGAAGGCCAAGGATCGGAATTCTCGTTCACATTGACTTTCAAGACGTCGACATCGAATATGTCAATACGCCATAGAGACCGATTTGGTGGTGAAAAGGCGCTGATCCTATTGCGGTCTGAAGCGGTCGCTCATTATTTGAAAAAGGCGGTTGAGTATCTGGGTTTACCATGCGACATTGAAGGCAAGTGGGAGAATGTTGAAAAGACAGAGCGGTACAAAATCGCATTATTGGACGAAAGCGTTCTGGCTGTAGATCGTTCAGTTTTGGAAAGCGGATTAACGTGCTCCCAATTAGTTGCGGTAGCTAGAGATAAGGATGCCGAGGTAGTGTCGCCTAACTGCGAGACCGAAGGCCTAAAGCGCTTAGAGCGGCCTTTTGCAATGAAAACGCTGGAGAAGTATCTGAAGGATGCGCCACTGGTGAAGCAGATATCAGCTTATCGGGAACCAGGCACCCCGAAATTGTACGGAGAGTTTAATGTGCTTCTTGTTGATGACAACGAAATCAATCTTCTGGTTGCGGAGGGGTTGTTGGAAAAGTACGGAGTCGTCCCAACTAAAGTGACTAGCGGGGAATTGGCTTTGAAAAAGTGTGAGGAAGATGAATACGATATCATTTTCATGGACTGCATGATGCCAGGGATGGATGGCTACCAAACGACTGAGGAGATCCGTGCCCGCGATGGTTCTCTAAATGCTAAAACACCTATTGTTGCTCTAACCGCTAATGCGATGAAGGGCGATCGAGAGAAGTGCCTTAGAAGTGGTATGAGCGACTATCTATCCAAACCATTGAGGACGGGCGAGCTCGAAACCGTTCTGGAAAGATGGCTCAGTGGAGAACAAGAAGAGGTTCTACCTGTGGCGCCTTTGGTTGAGGGTACTGCCACGCTAGTAGACCTATCCGAACTTAGGAGATTGTTTGATTCTGAAGATGAACAGTTGGTAGCCTCTTTTCTCGCCACTCTTGTCAAATCCCTGAATGAGAATCTCCTCGCGTTAGAAAAAGCGATGTTAGGTGCCCCAGATTTAGCAGAAATACAAACAATCGCGTCTGATATCAAGGGGTCTGCCCTAAGTTTTGGAGCCGAACGACTTAATCGCGTAGCAGAACAGTTGGAAGACGCCTGTAAGAATGGAAAATCGAAAGAGGCGATCGAGCTTTTTCGTGAATTGAAGAGGCTTTTAAAGCAGACTCAAGAGGCAATGGGCGCATTCGCTACTTGATCAAAGAGTCGGTGTTGGTCTGATCGCGTTCTTTGCCAATCATCCATCGAAGCGATTTTCGGCAATTGCCCAATGTAGGGTATATTGGATCTAAGTCCTTTTGTATGGGGCGAATCCGCTTGTCTTCGAATTAGGGGATACTTATCGCTAGCCCCTTTTCAAATTGAAGCGAGCAATGTCTGCGGAACTAAATCAAAACTACGATCCTAAAGAAGTGGAATCCAAGTGGTACAAGGCTTGGGAGAAAAAGGGCAGTTTCGAGGGAAACGTCCAAAATGGTAAGGATTCCTTTACCATTATGATTCCGCCTCCGAATGTGACAGGCATTCTCCACATGGGTCACGTATTGGATAATACGCTTCAGGACATATTCATTCGACGGGCCCGAGTGGAAGGGAAGTCGTCACTTTGGTTTCCAGGGACCGATCACGCATCCATAGCCACTCAGCATAAAGTCGAGAAAGCGCTTCGAGATGAGGGAACTTCCCGATACGAGCTTGGCCGGGAGAAATTTTTGGAAAGAGCCTGGGAATGGTCGGATGAGCATGGGGGCATTATTTTCAATCAGCTCAGAAAGTTGGGAGCTTCTTGTGATTGGCGCCGCTCTCGCTTTACCATGGATGCCGCGTATCAACGTTCAGTACAGGCTTCCTTTGTTGAGTTTTATAATCGCGGATATATCTATCGCGGAAAGCGCTTGGTAAACTGGTGCCCGGCATCTCAAACGGCTCTCAGTAATGAGGAAGTCGAGATGAGACCTCAAAGGGGGAAGCTCTATAAAATGCGATACGAGATTGTGGAGGAGCCTGGCCGATTCATAGAGATTTCAACTACACGTCCTGAAACGATTATGGGCGATACTGGGGTGGCGGTGCATCCCGATGACGAACGATACGCAGATCTTGTCGGCAAGCATTGCTGGCGACCGTTTCCCAGAGCGGAGATTCCCGTTGTTGCGGATCGTTCGGTGGAAAAGGAGTTTGGCACCGGTGTTCTCAAAGTAACCCCAGCTCATGACCAAGTCGACTTCGATATCGGAAAGCGGCACGATCTACCTTTGATCGATGTAATGAATCCGGATGGAACTCTCAATGAACTGGCAGGTGAAGAGTTCGACGGAATGGAGCGTTTCAAAGCCCGTAAATTTGCGGTACAGAAACTCGAAGAACTCGGGCTCCTTATCGATGCCGAGGACTATGACAATAATGTGGGTTTCTCTGAAAGAGGGGGAGTTCCCATTGAACCGAGACTCTCGGAGCAGTGGTACTTGAAGTATCCAAAAGTTGAGGAAGCTAAGCGAGCGGTTGAAAAGGGAATTATTAGGTTCCATCCCAAGCGCTGGGAAAAAGTCTATTTACATTGGCTCAATAATATTCAGGATTGGTGTATCAGCCGGCAACTCTGGTGGGGTCAGCGTATTCCTGTCTGGTATAAAAAAGGCGCTGACCGAAGCGATTCGGCCAATTGGCATGTTTCTGTCAATGGTCCCAGCGATCCTGAAAATTGGGAGCAGGATGAGGACGTTTTGGATACATGGGCTTCATCAAACCTTTGGCCGTTTGCGACCTTTGGGTGGCCGAGCGAAGATCCGAAAGTAAAAGCTGAGCTCGATTACTTTTATCCGACCAGCATGTTGGTGACGGGGTTCGACATCATCTTTTTTTGGGTAGCCCGAATGATCATGTCAGGGCTCGAGCTGATGGGAGAACCCAAAGAGGGTTTGACTGACGAGGAGATCGCCCAGCGCATCCCCTTCAAAGACATTTTCATTCATGGACTTATTCGAGATGCCAAAGGCCGTAAGATGTCTAAGTCACTTGGGAACTCGCCGGATCCACTTGATTTGATTGCGAAATTTGGAGCGGACGGTTTGCGTTTTGGAATAATAAATATAGCCCCAAGCGGTTCGGATATTCTATTCGCCGAGGAGCGTATCGAGATTGGGCGAAACTTCTGCACGAAGCTTTGGAATGCCTGTCGCTTTAGACAAATGGCGGGTGGCACTGCCGAGGCACAAAGCTTGGAAGCGATCATAGATCGACTGGCAGGATCGCAGCTGGAGGGATACGGAAACTGGATTCTATTTCGGTTGTTGCAGACGATGGAGGAGATTGAGGGGCAATTCGCTCGTTTTGAGATGCATCAGTTGACACACTCCTTGCATAACTTTTTTTGGGGTGATTTCTGTGACTGGTACGTGGAGGCAGCGAAGGCGATGTTGCAGTCGAAAGACGATCCACGACACGATGCGGCTTTAGCAGTATCGGATCTTGTGATACGGCATTCGCTGCTTTTGTTGCATCCGATAATGCCTCACATTACGGAAGAACTTTGGCAGGCTATGGGCTATTCGGTAGACGGGGAATTCGTGCAAGACGCGGGGCTTTTGCCAGCCGCCCAACTGCGAGAATTGCTGAATGCGAAGAGTGTTTCAATTGACGCAGAAGGTGCGAGGCAGATCGAACTGATCAAGGAGCTTATCACTCAGGCGAGAGCAACAAAGGCAGAGTACAATGTAGCCTCCAAGCGCGACGTAACCCTTTTCGTAACACCGACCGACGATTCATGCGCGACGGTGATCGAGGCCAACCTGGACACGATCAAGCGACTTGCGGGTGCTGCAACCATCGAACTCGTAGAAACGGTTGAGAATTTGCCCGGTTCTGTGTCCGCTCTGGGCACTGTTTACCTTGATCTGTCCAGCGCGGTGGACGTTGAGGCAGAAAAAGAACGTCTCAGCAAGGAACTCGAGAAGCTGACCAAGGCCATCCAAGCGGGTGAAGGAAAACTCAATAACCCAAGCTTTGTCGATAAAGCCCCTCCCCAAGTAGTTGAAGGCGCAAGAAAACAGCTTTTGGAAACGAGAGCGAGGAGAGACGAGATCGCCCGACTTCTCAAGAGCTTGTAGCCTGGCCTATCAGTAAGGCTTAGAATCACGGTTTCCTGTGTATCAGAGGAATCGCGGTTTATGGGAATTGGAATACTTTCTTCTCAATCAACCCCTTGACACGGTCGTCTATTAAGGTAGTTAACAACTATAACTTGATAGAGTTACTAGAGATTAAGCGAATGTCGGTACAAATGGACGAAAAACCTGTACGAAGCACAGATTTGGAGGCGGCAACGCCACAGGAGCGGGTACAGTGGGCAGCGGATATGTTTGGCGATGAGCTGATCATGACGACCAGTTTTGGTACGCATTCAGCAGTGATGCTGCATTTGGTAACTTCCGTGATCCCAGATATCCCGGTCGTTTTCATTGATACTGGATATCTGTTTCCTGAAACCTATCGGTTCGCAGTTGAATTGATGGAAAAGCTGAACCTCAATCTCAAGAAGTACCGGGCTTATATTTCAGCCGCGGAACAAGAAGCCCTCCACGGGCGTTTGTGGGAAAAAGGTCCCGAAGGGCTTAAGCAGTACAATTTGATGAATAAGGTGGAGCCGATGGACCGGGCTGTTCAGGAGTTGGGGGCGAAGGCTTGGCTCGCGGGTTTACGTCGATCCCAAGGGGAGACGCGGGCGAGCCGAAAAGTGGTAGAGAGCCAGAACAAGATGACGAAGATCTATCCCATTCTCGATCTGAGCGCCCGAGAGATGCATGAGTACATCGAGATTAACGGACTTTCCTATCATCCGCTTTGGGATCTCGGGTATGTTTCGTTAGGCGACTGGCACAGCACTTCAAAACTCGAAGCAGGCATGAGTGAGTCGGATACGCGTTTTGGTGGAGCGAGTCGCGAATGTGGATTGCACGAGCCCTCGGGTGACGTGGATTTCCAGATCTAATATCCTTTCCAGCCGGGCAGAAAAAAGCCGCTATCTCTTCAGATAACGGCCCATGGAAAGTTGTTTTGGGGTTGATCGGCGTTCAGGCTTTCTCAACTAGACCTGCTTTGATCGCTTTAACGCTGACCCACAGGCGTTTTACTTGACCGGAAGGGAGGCGAACTTTGATACGTTGCAGATTAGGACGGAACTTGCGTTTAGTTGCCTTGGTTACGTGCGTACCAATACCGCCGCTCTTCTTGCTTTGACCCTTGCGGTGGATGATGCTGCCGGTTGTAGGTCGTTTACCTGTGATTGCGCAAATTCTTGCCATGACTGAAATTGATTAAGAACGGAGGAAAAAAGGGTAGGCATGCTATCTTGGCAAGCAGTTTCTTGGGAAATGTTAGGCTGATTGGGATCTGCTTGCAGGTTCCGTTCGAATGGCGCTTAGGGACTGAAATTTCTGGCCCATCAAAGAAGGATGTATCAATTGGCGTAGCGTTCCCTTCAGAGGATCGCTGATACCTGAATCGGATTCGAAGACGCTTCGCACGAAATCGGGCGCCTTTTTGAGAACGAAGGACTCCTGGCTTTCCAGATCAATGGACTGAAACCGATTTTGGCTAAGGGCTTCTTCCATCCAATCCCAGCAGATATGACAGGTTAGGTCCTGCTGACCGATGTTCTCTAGCAGATTGGGGCTTTGCCGGTGATGCTGGTAGGCGCGAGCGGTTCCCTGAGGACTGTCGTGGGTGATCGCTTGCCAGGTTTTTCCATAGTCGAGGGCAATGAAAATCCCTTTCCATGGCTGTTGGATGATCTGGTCTATCAATGCCCTTGAACCAGTGGGTAAATCAACGATGTAGCCTTCTGGCGCGGGAGAAGGCAAGGAGTTCAACAGGGAAGTGACTTCAGGTGAAATTGGCGGCCTCTCAACGATGCGTAAGCCAGAATCGCTCACTTCAATCATCCGCTCCAGCCAGGTTCTCCCCCGATAGATGACACTGTTAAAAGGCTGAGCGTCAAAGAGTTCGTTGGAAAATACGACGAGATCTCCCTCCAGCGTAATCGGCTCGCCTAAACGAATCGCTTCAGCGGAGGCGAACGGATTGGCAACCCCCGCGAGAAGAGCGGAACCGGGTTCGGCTCCGATTTCAACCCAATCTGTTTTCGTTGGATCCAGTCCGGACTTTTTGAGGAGACCGATGGATGCTTCCAGTAGAATCGGCCTGAGAGACTCTTTCAGACTGCTTGCGGTGAAGAAGTCAGTTTCAGAGCTGCGTCCGACGCGCTCACGCTGGGATTGGTAATACCCGAATTCGGGGTGATAGAGGGCGATTTCCACAAATTGGTTGAAACCGAGAAGGCGATTTGAGCCAGAGGCTAATTCTAGGGCTTGCCGTATGCCTTGGGATGCTATTTCTGTGAAATCCATTAATTAGATGCTGACTCTTGCGGTCTGGTGGATCGGTTCAATCACCAACTATTGAACCGGGTTTGTTTATCGCATCCGTCGAAATGCCAATTCATGAATTTCTTTAAGCGGTTCCTTTTTGCTCTTGTCGCCGGCCTTTCGCTGACGGTTGGGTACCAGTTTTTCTCAGATGTCTCGTTGCAAGGAGGGTTCAGCAATTACTGGGAGTCTCGAAAAAGAGCGTCGGAGTTGGAAGAGGCGTTGAGACTGGTAAATGCGTTCTATGTCGAAAGTGAGCCGGCCACTCTAGACGCCCTGACAGAGTCTGCCCTTGCCGGAATGATCTCCGACTTGGATCCGTACTCGGAATATCTGGATTTCGAGAAGCGAAAGCAATTGGAGGAAGAGACTAGCCAGGAATTTGGTGGAATCGGGGTGGAGGTTGAGATGCGTGACAGAGTATTGACGGTAGTGGCTCCTCTGGTGGATTCTCCGGGTGAGCGCGCCGGGCTTTTGCGAGGGGACCGAATTGTCAAGGTTGATGGAGAGAGCATCAAAGGTCTGAGTATCAATCAGTCTGTTTCCAAACTGAAAGGAAGGCCGGGAACCAGTGTTGCCATAATCGTGGAGCGGGGCGCTGAAAATGATCGCATCGATCTTGAGGTGAAACGCGAACTTATCGAAGTCGATAACGTGCGAGGAGCGGAGATTCTGGACGGAGATCTTGGGTACCTGAGGATTTCCCAGTTTGGCAAGCGGACCGGTACCGAACTTAAGTCTTCGATCGACCTGTTAATCGATCAAGGCATGCGTGGCCTCGTGCTCGACTTGAGAAACAATCCGGGTGGACTGCTTGATGTTGCCGTGAATGTGGTAGAGCTGTTCGTGCCCGACGGAGAGCTCGTTGTTTATACAAAGGGAAGACACGAAGCGATGAGTGAAGAGTGGTATGCGGAGAATTCGGGTCAGACCTACAACTTCCCTTTGGCCCTACTTGTTAATCCAGGTTCGGCCAGCGCTTCAGAAATTGTGGCTGGCGCGCTCAAAGACTCGGGACGAGCCAAGCTGGTTGGAGAAAAGACATTTGGAAAAGGCTCCGTCCAGAGTGTCCTTCCTTTAAGCTCGAAAACTGGGCTGAAGCTGACGACCGCGAAATACTATACACCCGGTGGGTATGTGATCCATGAAAATGGGATTGAGCCTGATGTCATCGTCGAACTTTCCCCCAAAGAGGAAGAGAGCCTTTATATTCAACGAAGCCGATTGAAGACAATGCCCCTGGAGGAATTTGTTGAGAGGTATGAGTTCAAGCCGATCGAAGACAAGCAGCTTGAAATGGCAAAGCAGCTATTGTGGGAAGAGCTTGGCGAGACGAGATCATGATCCTGGGGATCGAAAGTTCCTGCGACGAGTCAGCCCTTGCCCTTTTGGACGTGTCGAAGGGGATCGTAGGTGAATGGATTAGTAGTCAGGTGTCGTTGCACGCCGAATACGGTGGGGTCGTGCCGGATCTCGCTAGTCGAGAACACCTCAGGAATTTTGGCCCACTACTCGGCGAATTGGGGCGTGAAAACGATCTGAGGCAAATCACTGAGATTGTTGTGACCTCAGGCCCCGGGTTGGCTGGTTGCCTTGCGATGGGACTATCGGTGGCGAATGCTTTGTCTGCCGCGTTGAGGGTGCCGGTTTTCCCTGCGAACCATTTGCGTGCCCATGCTCAGTCAGTGTTTATTTCATTGTATGAAGAAAATGCGGACGCGTTCGAAGAGAAAGTGTCTCATCTGTTGCCCCATTTGAGTTTGGTGGTATCTGGAGGGAACACGATCCTAGCTCAGATAAATGAAGATCGGTCAATTGAGATATTGGGCCAAACGATTGATGACGCAGCGGGCGAAGCTTTGGACAAGGGGGCCAAGCTGCTTGGGCTTGGCTACCCGGGAGGTCCAAAACTCGATTTGATTGCGAAAACTGGAAAGCCGGACCGGTACGATTTTCCCAGAGCGCTGCTACGGAAGGACAACCTTGATTTCAGCTTTTCAGGTCTGAAGACGAGCCTTAGATATCTCATTGAAAAATTCTCCGATAAGGACTTGGAAGCGAAGCTGCCCGATCTTTGCGCTTCTTATCAGGAGGCAGTCGTAGACGTGTTGATCCAAAAAACGAAGTGGGGCTTGAACAAGGGGGGGATTAGGAGTTTGGGCCTCTCCGGAGGAGTATCCAATAATGGGTTATTGCGAGAGCGCTTTATGCATCTGGGCGACCGAATGGATTTGCCCACGTTTCTAGCCCGCCGCGAACATACGGGAGACAATGCCGGAATGATCGCTTTCAGTCGCGTGTTCGAACCAATGGACATTCCAAATTCGAAAGTCGATATCGTTCCGAATGCAACGATCGACGGAGCGTTTTGAGACTCTCGGGGACCGAAGGTATCAAGGCGAATCCTGCTTGCCGGATTTTGGTTTATGGGAAACGGCTTTTTTAGCGACCCGTTTTCGAGGCGCTTTTTTGGCCTGTTTCTTAGGTCTTTCGATAGTTTTATTAGGTTTTTGGGAATCTTTCTCGATCTTTATTGGGGCTGGTTTGGGCGATGATTTGATCTCTTTTTCTTCAAGCTTCTCGCTCGTCTGGCCCGAAGAAGTGGCTCTCTGGTCTTTCCTGTTTCGATTTCTATCCTGCCGGGAAGGGCGACTCCCCTGTTTGTAGGGCTTCTTCTTTTTAGGTTGGTCCACTTCTGATTTGGCAGGTTCGGGATTGCTTTGCAGGTATTCGTGTATCGAGAAATGTGGGTCTGAATAGGTCTTTACCAAATTGCTAAACTCTCTGAACCGGGGATGGAGGGCATCGCTGAGAAGGCTATAGAAAACTGTTTCAGTGGGTAGCGCTTGGCAACCTAGGCCGATGATGGCGTTGAGAGCGACGTTTCCATCCTCGATTCTGCGGCATCCCAAGGCGTCCGACAGAAAGGTGGCGTCAATATCTTTGTCGATCGCTTGTAGCGCTGTCTGGTAAACGCAAATGGGTGTTTCCAGTCCGCACACCAGGACGTGATAGACTTCGTTGTCTCTGAGGAAATTTTCGATTCCTGGGGCGCTCAGTGCTGAAAAGCTGGTTTTATGAAAGATCTTGGGGCGGGTCGCTCTTCGAAGTAGCTCCTTGTTGGTGTGGCCCAGCTTGTCAGGTACTTGTTCGGTAAATAGGGTGTGTATGCCGAGCGTTCTAGCTGCTTCGATGGCAAATGAGCAGCGTTGCAGGAAGGTCGAACTATCCGTAAGCGACGATATGAAAGCATCTTGCGCGTCTATGACGAGAAGAGCAACAGAGCTGATCAGGTCGTGTGAATCCTTTTTTTCATTGGGCATACAGTCTGGCAACGTGACGTTTCAATTTGTTTAATCAACTAGAAGAGAGAAGAATTTACTAGCCAGAGACGAATCGGCTGGGATAGTGAGGACAATATGGAATGGCATATTGCCCCGATCTCCCGAAAGTCCGCAATGAGCGATACGGCATTTGAAAAGGATGACCGAATCGCTAGTATGTTGGTTCGCTTGGAAGACGACGTTGCGCGAGCGGACGTACTGGAAAGCGAAGAGCCTTTGTATGAGCCGCCCGGTGATCTGATTTGTCGCTGGACGTACATTTTCAAGCCTCGCTCCACCGATGAAAAGGAAGCTCAGGAAGCGATGAAGCTAACTGCGGACAATTTGTTTATCAGTCTATTCGAAGGCGAGGATGGACCTACCCAAGAGAACGCTAAGCTCAAGCATTTGCTCGGGCTTATGCTAGAAAGACGACGTCTGTTGAGGGTGAAAAGTAAGGATAGCGCATTCACGCATTACATTCACCGTCCTACGAAGAACGAGTATTCCGTTCCAAATGTAGAACTCGATCCTCAATTCTTCATCGAAAATCAGGAAAAGTTTGAATTTCTGGGTTCGACGGGAGGAGAGGGATCGAGTGAAACGGGAAAAGAAAAGTCAAATAAGAGCTAGAAGACCCTTGGGACGGTTCGTCTCGTTAGACGGGTTGTAAAACCAGCGAGGAGAGGCCTCTTTTCGAATAGGGGTTCCCAGTCGGATAAAACGAGGGCGTTTCTCGCGACAAGGAATCTGGAAAGCCTGAGCGCACCTTGATTGATACTCGAGGTGTATTTGAATTGTCGATTCAGCTTCAGTTAATCGCTTGGCGATGATTCCAGCGGATGAATACCGATTCTGGCGGATTCTGATGAGTAAACTCTCCTCAATGTGGAGCGTCGAACAAATAGGGCTAGAATGCCAGTTCGGAACGTTAATGAACTCAATCTTTCCCAAGCGAGTTGTCCCCGCTGCCAGTAGAGTGTGATTGCGATCGGTCTCAATCAAAGTCTTGAATCGGGATATGAGAGCTTCCGCTAGTAAGTTCATTTCCAGATCTGACTTCTTAGACATGGAATACGTTCTTGCCTCAGATGAATGGAAGAGGCAAAACTTTTGTTCGATCTCGCAATTTGATTTCTATCCAATTGCAACCGCTTTAGTTGACCAGGACGAGATAGGCATGCAGCCTGTGAAATTGGTAAACCTAGCACAATCCCTATGCGTTAGACGTCGATGGCTCTCCTCCGCTTGAGCAAATGAGCGTCTATTATCCTAGGGGTTAACTTGCGATCTGCTATCCTCTTCCACCTTATGCTTGGATTTGTTTCTTCTCTATGTCACTGAACCTAGGGGCTTTACTGAAACTGCAGTCAGGAATGAAATACAGGCTTTGCCCTTGACCTAAGGGAAGAATCGGTCACTTTTTACATTTCGATTTGCAGCTCCAAGTACCATGCAATCCCACTTGATCGCTCTTTTGCTAGTTCCGTTCCTTTTTGGATCGATGCTAATCTATGGGCAGAATGATTCGAAAGAGCTTAGTATTGCGGTCGTTCCAAAGGGGACCGACAAAGAGCGATGGAAGGCGATTCACGCAGGTGCGCTGAAAGCGAGCGAGGAACTGTCTGCTGAGGGTGTGAACGTCAGGATTCTCTGGAAAGGAGACAACGCGGCAGCACGTGACAAGCAAATCCAAGTAGTGGATACGTTTACAGGTCAGCGATTGAGTGGCATTCTGGTTGCTTCTCTGGATGAGAGCCAGTTTGCGGGTAATATCCGGTTTGATAGGGAATCGGATTTGCCGATGGTCTACATCGAGTCTGGATTGGATGCGGATCGGCCTATTAGCTACGTAGCCACAGATAATTTTCAAGGTGGCAGTATAGGCGCCGAACGGATCGGTCAGCTCACGGAAGGCGTGGGCAATGTGATTTTGCTAAGGCACCGCCAAGGCGACTCCAACGCTGAGGCTCGAGAAGCAGGGTTTATCGAGAAAATCAAGACGAGCTATCCTTCGATTCGACTGATCTCGATTGATCAGTATTCTGGGGACTCGATGCGTCAGGCGGATGAAGCTTCTGAGTATTTGCTAAACCGCTACGGTAGAAGGGTGAACGCCGTTTTTGCGTCGAGTGTCACAGGCACGAACTCTATGTTGAATGCGCTGCGAAACTTCAATTTGGCGGGACAGGTATTTCTTGTGGGGTACGATGCTTCCAATGCTTCCCTTGACGCTATCAAGACTGGGGAGATTCAGGGACTGGTAATCACAAATCCCTATCGTATGGGTTATCTCGGAGTGTCTACACTAGTAGACTATATCCAGGGGGGCAATATGCCAACCATGGTCGATGCGGGTGTCACACTGGTTACGATGGCAAACATCGAAAGCACAGAGGTGCAGGAAGTACTGGGTCTGAACAAGACTGAAGCGGTACGTTAGGGTTTCGAATCGAGGAGCCTTCAAGCTAGTATGCTTTGATGAAGTCTCGATTGCCCAAGCAGATCTACATCCTGATGGGAGCGGCGCTTCTATTGGGTGTTCTGTTGATGACGGTGAATCAGCAGGTTCCCGATTCAGAAAGCGAAAAGATCCAAGACGCACTCGACGAAGCGACCCTGATAGCAGGGATCCCTTCGGTCCCGAACCTTGCGGGCTGGCCAAAGGATCTGTTCACCGAACTGAAGCAAACTCATGCGGCTTTGAACGAAGCGAGTGAGAGGGTTGCGGCATTGGGTAGACTAGGGGAAATCTATTTTGCAAATGGATTTTATGGAGAAGCGGCTCAGTGTTTCACGGCATTGATAAAGATAGCGCCCAAGGAGCCCCGCTGGCCGTACTTCATGGGATTGGCGTCAAGTGACTATCAAGACAAGAGTGTTGCGATCCAATCGTTTGAAAGAGCTCTCCTACTGGATACCACGTATCCCAGTATCAGGTACGAGTTGGGACTGGCCTTTGTGGATTCGGGTCACATTTTAGATTCGATTGTCCATTTCGAATCGTTGACCCCATTAAAAGAATGGGAGCCCTGGGCGTATTATGGGCTCGCGAGAGGGCTGGCGATTGAAGAGAGATACGAGAAGGCTCTCGAGTTTATCGAGCGAGCAATCGAACTCGATCCGGATGTTAAGGAATTCTACTCCTTTGCTGAAGAGCTGATGCTCTATCGGGGTGATCGTGCTAAAGTAGAGGAGATGGAGGCGATGAAGAATGCCCTTTCTTACGAAAAGAGACCTTTCGACCTTTGGTCTCAAGGATTGTGGGAATGTTGTTACGATACGTTTAGACTGCTTAGACTGGCAGAGGCCGAAGCCCTGGCAGGCAATCGTGACCGGAGTTTAGAAATTCTCGCTAAAGCCAAATTGGTATCTGGATCGCTCGAATACGACCCATCCTCATTTGAGGCGATCGAAGCGTTAATCAGGGTCGTAAAATAGACCCGCTGGAAAGGGTCAATTTCAAATTTTTAGTAGCGTCGCAAGCGCGTGTAATTCCCAAAATGTTACGATTAGGTTACGAACATGTTACGGCAAGGTAACTCTTTTGTTCTTTGTTGATTTTCACTCGCTTCTGTCGGCGGTGGGTCTCAATTCCGTGAGCTGAGAAAAGTTTCCTTTCTCAATCCCGTAAATCAACAAAGCTATAATGACTACACGTACGCTAACGCAATCGTTACTAATATATGGGGTGCTACTCTTTGGTTCCTCAATCTCTCATTCGCAGGATGACACGACAGATGTACTGATAGAAGTACTCGTTCGAAAAGGAATCCTTACACAGGTGGAAGCTGCTGAGATTAAGGCCGAAGTATCGTCCGTGATGGAGGCCCAGAAAACGGAAATTGTAAACGCCGCCGTCGCACAGGTTGAAAGTAAGTACGTGAGTGAAGCGCCACCTAGTGTGCCCATGCCGAGCGCTCTTTCAGGATTGCAGCTCTATGGAAATGCGCGATTCCGCTACCACTACGAAAACCGCGAAAGTCGATCGGGTGAAAACAATGACCGGTCTCGTTGGCGCTACCGGTTACGGCTCGGTTCCATTTACAGCTTTAAGGAAAGTCCCTTTTCTCTGGGAGTGCAATTTGAGACCGCCACGTCGAACGACTCGAACAACACCAACTTTGGTGGATTTTTCGACAAGTCAGGGGGTGGAATGAACGTGGGTCGCATATATCTCGCATACAAAGGAGAGGACTGGCGAATCACGTTCGGCAAGCATGAAAGCCCGTTCTATTTACCCAAGATGCTTTGGGACGGCGACTTGAATGTGGAGGGTTTATCTGAATCGACAACCTTGGGTAATTGGACGTTCACGGCGGGTCAGTATATAATTGATGAGGAAAACGAGTCTCGAGAGATGGTGGGTGGTCCATCAGTCGCTGACGACGCTTTGCTCATGGCCCAAGCGGCGTGGAGCAATGGAGAAGGACTCAAGTTCGCTCCCATATTCATGGCGACAACCGGCGGCACGTCTAATTTCTCTGAGAGCGGTACTTTTGCCGGGGCAAACTCGGTAAGATATTTCCACGATTTTGTAGTTGCGGCAGTACCATTTGAATACGGTTTCAAAACTGATAATGGAGCGAGTCACAAAATCTACGGAGCCTGGGGAACCAACTTCAAGGGAGATGAGCTCATCAATGACCCGGACTCGCCCTTCTTCGATGGTGCGGGTCAAAGCTCTAAAAACCAATTTGCCAATCTAGGATACCAGTTTGGTTCCGCCAAGAAGGCTGGCCAAAAGCAGTGGAGCGCCGAATACCGGTTTATGGAAGCGGCGGGATACACGCCGAACCTTTCGGACTCCGACTGGGCCGGTGGGGAGGTCAACCAAGCTGGGTACGTGATCAATTACAAGCAGATGTTCACGGACTTCTTTGGCCTTAGCGTCACGTATTTCGCTGGTGACAGCATTGACGACGATTATCTGGCACCACCAGGGAACCTAGGAAACACGCAGGTGCTGTTGGTTGATGGCGAGATCAAGTTTTAGCCTTAAACGAACTCCTTGAAGCGAGCCGACCCAGTAGACGAACTCCGCTCTGGAAAACCAGTGTCACCTGATTGTTACAGTGAAAGCCTTGTTGTACTAGATCGAACCATCAAACCTCGCAGAGGAGAATTCAATTAGAAATAGAAAACCTATCCAAAATGAAAATATTACGTATCACAAAACTATCGTGCATTACTGCTTTGCTTAGTTTTTTCACTGCTCTTTCCGTCGCCAATGCAGCCGAAAAGATAGTAATCAAAGGGTCTGATACTTTGGGGGCAAAAATGGTTCCCCAGCTGGCCGAGGAATTTAAGGCGATCAAAGCGAAACAAGGCATCGACGTAACCTTTGAAATTGCGGCCGAAGGCTCATCGACGGGTATCGCTGCAGTGATCGACAAAACGGCAGACTTGGGAATGTCTAGCCGAGACGCCAAAGGGACCGAAATATCGAAAGGACTTCTGGCTGGAATCAAAATGGAACCCATCACTGTGGCCAAGGACGGAATCGCGATCATCGTTCAAGACAAGAATCCGATGGACGAGATCAGCCCAAGAGAAGTGGAGAAGATATTCACGGGCGATGTGGAAAACTGGTCGGCGATCAACGGGAAGTCCGGGTCGATTTCCATATATACTCGCAACACCTCTTCGGGAACCTATGCGGTGTTTCAGGATATGGCCCTTCGGAAGCGTGACTACGCGTCTTCCTCACAAAAGATGGCGGGTAACGAGCAAATCGCATCAGAAGTGGCGAAAAATGCGAATGGCATTGGCTATGTAGGTCTGGCTTATATCGGAACACCCGGAGTGAAGCCCCTTCCAGTGGATGGCATTTCTCCTGACAATCCAGACTACTCGTTTGCACGCCCTCTGTACTATTTTTACGACGCTAAGTCTGAAATGAGACCGATTGTGAAAGAATTCGTGGATTTCTGTTTAAGTCCTAAGGGACAGGAGATTGTTCAGTCGGTGTACTTCATCTCCATTCTCTGAGGTTGTCACTGCAATCTAAGTACGTTTTGAAAGATACCGGATAGACGCAATGCCGCAAACGGAATGAGTGACCAAGATCCCGATAGTCGATACGATTTAGGCAGCCGTCAAAGGTCATTTCTTGGCCTTACCAAAGAGTCCGCCTTGAAGGGGCTATTTGGTGGAAATGCGTTCGTGTCGATCTTGGTTCTGGGCTTGATTACGTTTTTCCTATTCAAGGAAGGGGCTGGCTTTTTTGGCCAGTACCGGGAGGATCTCACAACCTATCGCAATTCCGGTCTTGAATATGTCGAGTTGATGCGGGAAGAGCAGGATGCGCTTTCCGCGCTGAATCGTTATTTGAATTCCATTCGAACGCTGCAGAGCGAGCAGCTCTCCGCAAGCGGTCTCGAATTTAGGGACGTCAAAGCGATCCTTCGGAAAGACGAAGCCTTTTTCTATGATTTCGAGGATCTCGCGTATCCGTTGCGAGAGCACATTCTCGAGGCGAACGAAATCGTTGCGACGGCTCGCGATAGTTACAATGAGATGCTCGATCTGCAAGAACATCAGCAGAACCTCTTGAAAGCAGGAAGGGAGGACGAGGCGCAGAACTTGACAATTCCAGAGGTCGATTTGGAGATGATGTTTAGCCTAGTCAAAGAGAAGGAAGTTGAATTTCTCGCGATTAATCGCCAGTTGGAGTCGGGAATGCCGAAGCTGCTAGATAGAGCTCCAGAATACGACGATTCCGAATTGAGTTTAAAATTGGCCCGTTTCAAGGAGCTGGCCTCGATGTTCATCTTGGAAATCCCAGACTATGAGTTGAAAGTCGTTTCGTGGAATCGTGCGGAATCTGTTAGTCTCGGAGACGCGTTTACGTCCTTTGTTTTCGGGAAGGAGTGGGTCACCAATAGTTCCATTCAGGATTGGTACGGAATTGTACCGCTGTTTTCAGGATCGCTTTTGGTGGCTTTCATTGCGATGTGCTTCGCGATTCCATTTGGCGTGGGAGCTGCCGTGTATGTGAACCAGGTCGCTAATCCCATTGAGCAGAACTTGATAAAACCCTATATCGAGTTCATTTCCGCGATCCCATCGGTTGTCATCGGGTTTTTCGGGATTGCCGTATTTGGAACACTGCTACGAACCGTTTCCGGTTGGGATGCGCTAGGCTGGATTGAGTTCTTTCCTCTCAGTGAGCGGCTAACCGGTTTCACAGCGGGCTGCTTACTCGCTTTGATGGCCATTCCTACGATCTTCACACTTGCAGAGGACGCTCTCAACAATGTTCCATTAGCATTCAGGGAGGCATCGATGGCGATGGGATCGACTAAATTGCAAACGATTGTCCGCATCATCATTCCAACCGCTTTGTCAGGGATAATATCTGCAGTCCTGCTGGGTTTTGGTCGAGTAATTGGCGAAACCATGGTGGTCCTTTTGTGTGCCGGGAACCGGATCGAGATCCCTCAAATATCGAAGGGAGTCGGAGTCTTCTTCGAACCGGTTCACACTATGACAGGTATCATTGCTCAGGAGCTGGGTGAAGTCGTTAATGGCAGTCTTCATTACCGAGCCCTGTTCGTAGTGGGACTAACCCTATTTTTGATTTCTCTGCTGATCAATTACTTCGCTCAGAAGATTGTCATCAAGTTCCAAATTTCACGAGGCTAGTCGACGAACATGACCACGGTAGCAGCCAGTTCAAGTAAGTCGATGGAGCAAGCGCTCTTTGGAAAGCCGACTAAGGCGAAGTCAATCGAGCGAGTTGTTTTTTGGATGTTTCGCTTGGCGACTTATTTCGTATTGCTTTGCGCCGCGGTGATCTTCGTAGACATATTCTACAAAGGAGGGAAAACCGTGTTCCAAAGCGAATTCCCGTTTGTGAACCTGGAGTTCCTTTCCGAGTCGCCGCAGACGCTCCACGTATTCGAACATGAGGGACAGCAGTACGAACTGAGCGATACGAAGTTTCGAGAGTTTAAAGAGACGATTGACGAGACGATTGTAACGGAAACCTACGCTTATTCTGGCGGAGGAATTTGGCCGTGTATCGTGGGTACGCTTCTGCTTGTTCTGGGGGCGATGCTGATCGCGCTTACGCTCGGTGTATTGAGCGCCATCTTTTTAAGTGAGTATTCCCGTCCTGGAAAAATATTGAATGCGGTCAGGCTCTCTATCCTTAATTTGGCAGGAGTGCCGTCGATCGTGTTTGGGATTTTCGGTATGGGCATGTTCGTGTTGGCGTTTGGATGGAACGTTTCACTCATCGCAGGTTGGTTCACGCTGGCTTTCATGGTTCTGCCGATCGTCATATCGGCGAGTGAAGAGTCGATGCGCGCGATCCCCCAAGGACTGCGTGACGCGTCGCTTGCTCTCGGAGCTACAAAGTGGACAACCATCCGAACCAATGTCCTCCCTTATGCAATGCCAGGGATATTGACCTCCTCTATTATTGGGGTTGCTCGAGTCGCGGGAGAAACCGCGCCGATCATGTTCACGGCGGCTTACGCATTAAGAGACCAGTTGCCGTGGCAAGGTCTCGAACATTGGTACGACTTCTTCTTTCAAGGAGTCATGGCGTTGCCCTATCACATTTATGTGGTAAGCGCTAAAATACCCCAAAACGAATTCACTTCGCGGATGCAGTACGGAACGGCGTTCGTGTTTCTATTCATCGTGGCAGGTATCGCTTTAGCCTCAATTTTGATGCGAATCCGCATGCGGAAAAAATATCGCTGGTAATGCCCGTAATGGAAGACAGACTCGAAAACAAAACAAGAATGGATGCGACGAATGTGGAATCCCCTCCCGATGAGAAAAACCGGTCTCTCATCAAAATTTCTGACTTCGACTTCTTCTACGGAGACAAGCAAGCGTTGTTCGATATCAATATGGACATTGCTGAGAAGGAGGTGACCGCATTCATCGGACCTTCGGGCTGCGGAAAGAGCACGCTTTTGCGCTGTATCAACCGAATGAACGATTTGATCGAGATCGCCCGAATCGGCAGGGGGGATGTGCGCGTGAACGGAGTGGATATCTATGACCCCCGCGTAGATGCCACTGTACTGCGCAAGCGAGTGGGCATGGTTTTTCAGAAGTCGAACCCCTTTCCCAAGAGTATTTACGAAAACGTTGTTTACGGATTGAGGATCCAGGGGATCAGTAAGAAATCCGTTTTGGATGACGCTGTAGAGAAGTGTCTGAAAGGGGCCGCTCTTTGGGAAGAAGTGAGTGATCGTTTGGATACGAGTGGCTTAAGCCTATCGGGTGGTCAGCAACAGCGCCTGTGTATTGCTCGTGCCCTTGCGGTGGAGCCCGACATACTTCTAATGGACGAGCCTTGTTCTGCGTTGGATCCAGTGGCTACGGCGAAAGTGGAAGAACTCATTCATAGCCTAAAAAACGATTACACGATTGTCATCGTAACTCACAATATGCAGCAAGCGGCGCGAGTATCGGACAGGACGGCGTTCTTTTACATGGGTAAGCTGATAGAGATGAATGCAACGGATCAAATGTTTATGAGCCCGAATAACGAGCAAACCGAAGCCTACATTTCCGGAAGATTCGGCTAATAATATAGGTAGTTAAAGCAAGTAGATTATAAGCATGAAAAGATATTTCCACGAAGAGCTTGAAGACGTTCGATCAAATTTAATGCTGATGGGCGAAAAGTCGGTTGAAATCACGAATTCCGCCATGAAAGCAATGCTGGAGGGTGATCAAGTGCTGGCTGAGAAGATCATCAAATCCGACGATGTTATAAATGACATTGAGACGCAAATCGATGATGAGGTCGCAAGATATATTAGCTTAAGGGCACCGGTAGCTAGAGATCTTAGACTTTTGTTTGTAGCGGTCAAAGCGAGTCACGATTTGGAAAGGGTTGGAGACGAGGCATCAAGCGTTGCGAAAAGAACGATTAAAATCCTGACCGAAGGGCCGATTGGGCCTAGCCTGGGTCAGGTTCCCAAAATGTGTGAGCTCGCGGTTAGCATGTTGAAAGAGGCTTTACAGAGTTTTATCCAGGAGGACGAGAATATCGCTTACTCCATTATCAAGCGGGACAAAGAAGTTGACTCACTGAATCGGGAAAATTTTAGCCAGTTTGTAGAGCTGATGAAGCAGGATCCGTCAACTGTCGCAACTTGTACGGAGATGGTCTTTGTTTCCAAGTCATTCGAGCGGATTGCAGACCATGCCAAGAATATCGCGGAAGAAGTCTATTATCTCCTGACTTCTCAGTCACTCAAGGAAGTGATCCGAGCGGAAAAGCAGGGTCGTTAGGATTATCGTGTATTCTGGCATCCTCCCGGGTCTGGGTTTGATCGGGTGATGCCCGGCAAATGGAGGATGCGATAGATTTTCGGAACTTGGCTGCTCTCAGTTCTGTCTTGCTAGGATTCCCTGTGACCGTTCGAATGCCGCGATTCGTGAGGTAACTTTTTAGGGTCATTAGAATAAAGCATGGCAAAATATCCCAAAATAATGAAAGAGGGCATGGGTATAGCCATCCTGTTGTTGGGCGGCTCTTTGAATGCGCAAGATGCAGAGACGCGAATCGACCTGAAGCGGAAGGCCCTGGACGAAACGGTTTGGGTGAACGAAGTCCGAGCAGAGCGTTATGGGGATACCATTGCGAAGTTCTGGGATGAGATTCGCGAGGCAGAAAACCCGCTCGACGTTTTCCGCACTTTTTCTTTAGGGGCTATCGAAACGCCACAATGGACGCTAAACCGTCGATTGCCCGAAAAGATTTTTGAGTTTATCCACCGAGCTCCATCCTCGGGGATAAAGTATCTCAAAAGTTACCAGTTCGAAACGATGCTCAATCAGTTCGAGAAAGAGGGATATAGCGTCGATCAGGTGGACTTTAGGCATTCGGGGTTTGAAGTTAACCCAGATGGTGTGGGGATCTCGAGGGTTGAGTTCGAACTGAATGTGAGCGGTCCGACCCACACGCTTTACCGGAGGTCGTTTCAAGGCACGGCGAGGATCGTTTGGAGTGAGGAGCTCGGAGAGGACGACCTCTACTACCCTCAGTCGATCTCGTTTGAGAACTTTCGGCAGTATAGACGAACAGGTAAGTCTGGGTTTGAGTCTTCGGACTGGCTGGACGGAGAGGATTCGGGGTCCGCCTACAGCGTCATTCTAGTAGAGGATTTCGATCTCGATGGTCGGCCGGATATTCTTTTTCCTAGAGCGAATATGCTCTATCGAAACGTGGGTGACTTTCGCTTCGACCCCCGTCCATTTGTAAAGAACCAGGTTCCTGCGGCGATTGACGCGGCGCTGTTGATCGATGTCGATCTCGATGGTGAACGCGAGTACATTGTAACGACCCGTGGACTGGGCGTGCTTCTCTTCGAGCCCAATCGAAAGTCTGGGCAATTCGATCAGAAGCCGAAAACTTTAGTGAAGCCCAAAAGGCTCTTCAGCGGGTTTTCTATGACGGCTGGAGATTTGAATGAGGATGGATTCCCAGACTTGTTCATAGGACAGAACGTTGAGGCGTACGTGCGAGGATTGCTGCCAGAGCCCATCTTCGATTCGAATGACAGTTTACCTTCCTTTTTGTTGATCAATCAGGGAGGGGGAAAATTTCGGGAAGTGACAGACAAGTCAGGCGTATCCGAAAAATCGAAACGCAGGATCCGAACGAGCTCAATTGTGGACCTGAATTTAGATGGTCAAATGGACCTAGTGATGACGAGCAATTTTGCTGGAGTGGATGTTTTTGCCGGGAGCGACGCCTCGCTTCTTGAAGATCGTACCTCGGAATGGCTGGAAGATCCGGAACTCTTTGGCTCGAGTCATGTGATTGCGGATTTTAACCGCGATGGAAGATTGGATCTGTTTGCAGCGGGTTCGAGCTCCGAGGTGGGTCGCAGAATGAGCAAGGCAGGATCCCACAGAGAGGGATTCGAAGACATTGAAGCAAAGCGCGCGGTCATTTCGAAAGGGAGTCGTTTATGGCTTGGCAAGAACGGAGGCGGGTTCTTGCCGTTTGAGGATGAGGATGTCTTCACGCGTGCCGGATCGGTTTGGGGAAGTACGGACATCGATTTCAATAACGATGGATATCCAGATTTGTATTTGAATAATGGTTATGTAAGTAAAACGACCTCCAAGAATTACGATGAAATTTTCTGGAGACATGACGTTTATGACAGCAAAGTCGAAGACAGAAAAGAGCTGTCTCTATTTCTGCGCCTCGAGGGTCCAGCAAGCTATCTGTCAAAAGATGAAATGAGCTGGTCGCCATTTCAGAAAAACCGTCTAGCAGCGAATTTTGGAGAAGAGGGTTTTGTCGATATTGCTTATCTCATGGGTCTGTCTTCAGAAAGGGATGGCAAGGCGACTATTTCTGAAGATTTTAATATGGACGGTAAGCCTGATCTGCTGGTGGTGGAGTCCGATTCGGTCGAGAGCCAGATTTTCCTTAGATTTTTGGAGAATAAGATGCTGCAGACAGGGAACTGGGTAGGGGTGCAACTG
>CALDFV010000282.1 GCA_937942145.1 uncultured Opitutaceae bacterium | reverse complement strand
GGCCTGGTCGACTTCCATCATGCCGAACTCTTTCTTCCATCTGTAGAAGGTTTGCTCGCTGATCTGCTGCTGACGGCAGACATCCAAGACCGTCTTGTCGGTTCTCTCCGCCTCGCGCAGAACGCGGATCTTCTGTTCTGTAGTGTATCTTTTGCCTTTCATTGCATGGGTCCTTCTAAAGGCCCAGACTAACTATTCAAGCAGCACAGTTCTCGTAACCTCGACCAGGGCCGGGCCGCGTTCGTTAGCCTCACTAGCGGTGAGTCCGAAAAGGCTTTGTTCGCGGATTACCTTTGCTGCTTCCTCCATTCCAACGGATCCAGGCGGTAGTATTCTTTGAGCACGGTGTAGACCTTTGGATGTTTCTTTACCATTTGCCGTGGCTTCTCAAAAAAACACTCAGTTGCGACAGCGAAAAACTCAGCTCGATTGGTCGCTCCGTAGTGATCCATGACGGATCGTTTCCCTCGTTCCGCCTTGTCGATCAATTTCTCGAACCCCTCATTCAGAACCTCTGCCCATGTGTGATAGGCTTGCGGTGTGTGTAGAAAAGGAACTCCATCGCTCCGGTCGTTTTCCTGGTCAAGCTGGTGGGCGAACTCATGTAATGTGACATTGCGCCCATCGAAGAGATTCCGAGCCCCGCTGGTGACAGAGTCCCAAGCGAGGATTACGGTGCCGTTGTTCCATGATTCGCCGAGTCGGGTAATCCGATCTTTAGTTGGGTTTCCCCTGTGGTCGAATCCCTCTTTTACAGATGAAAATGAGCTCGGATAAAGCAGGACCGTTTTCAGATTGGGATAGGGCGGACCTGGGTGGTTTACGATGAGGGTACAGGCTTGTCCCGCAACGGTGAGGATCATTTCATTGGTCAGCTCGAGTCCGCCACATCCCTCAAAAAATGTGGTGGCAACAAACTGAGAGATTTTCTCGTGAACCTTTTCCTTTAGATTGTCGGGAAAAAGGGAATACAAGGGAAGGTTCTTTTCCAAAAGGACTGCCCATTCCTTTTTGAAAATGACAGATACTGGCTCATTCCTAGTGAATAGGTTTTTGAGCTGCTCCCAGATGGACATGCGTGGATAGACTAGTTGGAATGGTGCTCGAAGGAGCCGCTTTACGCCGCGATCGTGGGCAGGTCATTGCAGTGTGAAGGCGCCTCTTGCAGAAAACTAGTCACGCGAGAATGTCATTGACGACATGAGCCTCCTCTACGCCGGTCAGTTTCTGGTCGAGACCTTGGTGGGGGAATATCAGCTTGTTGTGGTCGATTCCTAGTTGGTGGAACATGGTGGCATGCAGATCGCGAACATGTACCGGATTTTTGACGACGTTATAGCAGAAATCGTCCGTTTCACCGTAGCTGATTCCGCCTTTGATTCCACCGCCGGCCATCCAGGTTGTGAAGCAACGTGGATGATGGTCGCGACCGTAGTTTCCTCTGTCGCCTGGGGTGAGGTTTTGGGCAAAGGTCGTACGACCAAATTCACCGGCAAACACGACCAGAGTATCTTCTAACAAGCCTCTTTGCTTTAGGTCAGTTAGCAATCCAGATATCGGTTGATCAATGTCGCGAGCCTGCCCTCGCATATGCAAAGGAAGCTGTCGGTGGTGATCCCACCCGCGATGGAAAAGTTGAATGAAACGTACATCCCTCTCCGCCATGCGACGGGCTAGTAAACAATTGCGCGCGAAAGATCCGGACTGATGTACCTCAGGGCCGTACATGCCTAGCGTTGCCTCACTTTCTTGACTCAGGTCGGTAAGCTCAGGCACAGAGGCTTGCATGCGGAAAGCCATTTCTTGCTGCGCGATGGATGTTTGGATTTCCGGATCTCCGGTAACCAGTTTCTGCTCGGCGTTTACTTTGCTAACAAAGTCGAGCATCTTGTTGCGCGCCTTTCGATCGACGCCTTTGGGATTCGAAAGAAATAACACGGGATCACCGACCGATTGGAACGCAATGCCCTGGTGCTTGCCGGGAAGAAAACCGGTACCCCAAAGGCGGCTGTAAAGCGCTTGAACATTCGTCTTTCCGGACCAAAAGGCGGACGACAAAACCACAAAATCCGGCAGATCACGATTCAAAGTTCCAAGTCCATAACTAAGCCACGATCCCATGCTCGCCCTGCCCGGCATTTCAGATCCGGTACAGAAAAATGTCTTGGCTGGGTCGTGATTGATCGCCTCCGTATGAGTGGATTTGATCATGCAAATATCATCTGCATGTTTAGACAGGTGCGGTAGAAGCTCGCTCATTACCAATCCGCTTTTCCCTTGTGGCGCGAACTTGAAAATCGAAGCGCAGATTTCTTGTTTCTTGCCACGAGTCATTGTAGTGACCCGTTGGCCACGACTGATTTCAGGTGGAAGTGACTGTCCGTGCAGTTTTTCCAATCCGGGCTTGTAATCGAATAGGTCAAGCTGACTAGGCGCTCCGGCCATGAAGAGGAAAATAACCCGCTTTGCCTTGGCCGCATGATGCAGACCTGGCTGAGCGGCGGCGACGAGGGGAGTCATCGATCCACCCAGTGCAGCGACGCCCAAGCCAACTGAGGCCCGCTTGATGAATTGCCGTCGATTGAGTTGGTCGCAAAATGATTGAAATTGGTCCATGGCTATCGTCTTACTTTGGCGAGTTCGAGATTGAGAAGGCTGTGAGTCATCATCGTCCAGGCAGCGAGCTCCACACGCTTGCTAAAGTCGGCGCCGTTTAACTCGGGCGTAAGGGACTCGGTTAACGCTGCGTCATTTTGGTAAATTTCAGAAAACTCCACGAAGGTTTTCTTCATGAGTTCGAGACGTTCTTTCGCGGGCAAATGGGAAGTGATCTTTTCGTAAGTTAGCCTCAGCCCACTTTCCAGACCATCGGTTTCCTCAAGCGTCTGTTTCGCGCAGGTCTTGGCCGCTTTGAAGTACTCTTCCTCATTCATCATGAGCAGTGCCTGAAGGGAGGTATTCGTACGTTCTCGCCTGGGCAGACAATATTCCCGCGATGGAGCGTTCATGATCGTCATTTGCGGTGGGGGAATGGCACGTCTCCAAAAAGTGTATAGGCTCCGACGGTAGATGTTGTCATCGCTATCAGGAACATAAGGCCGATTTGCCACCATGTTCACCATTTCCCATAAGCCCGGTGGTTGGGGTGGCCTCACACTCTTACCGTACATGGTATTGTTGAGCTGGCCGCTCACCGCCAAGATTTGATCACGAATCACCTCCGCATCTAGACGGTAGCGAGAGGCTCGTGCCAGTTGCCGGTTCTCCGGATCTTTGGTATAGGCTTCAGGATCGGCGTCAGAACTTTGTTTGTAGGTACTAGAAAGCAGAATCGACCGAAATAGTTTTTTAACGTCCCACCCCGTTTCCATAAAGGTGACCGCTAACTCATCTAGCAACTCGGGATGGCTGGGCCACTCCCCTTGTGCCCCAAGGTCCTCAGAGGTTTTGACTAAGCCAACGCCGAAAATTTGCTGCCAGAAACGATTAACCGCCACTCGACTGGTCAGTGGGTGGTTGGGGGCGACAAGCCATTCGGCTAAGTCCATGCGGGTATACATGTCTTTTTTCTTTTTCATCGGAGGCAGAAAAGCCGGCGTGTTACGTTCAACAGGCGCATCAGGAGCATCGTAGGCCCCGCCTACAAACATCGTCGCCTGCCGAGGGGGGTTCATTTCTGACATGATCATCGCGCCAGGAATCGTATGGTAAAAGGCAGTTCGCTTGGCTTTCAAATCGGCGACCTGTTTTTGAGCCTCCAATACTTCTTTCGAACGTACTCGGTTAGTCCACTCACTTTCGTGTTCGGGATCATGCACTTCAGTGGCAGCCACCCAGGAAGATCCCTCATCGATACTCACTTTCCAATCGGAACTTGTCGTAAAGGTCTTAGTGTCTTCTCCTATTCTGTATTCAAGAATAAAGGCAAACCCCGATTTCCCGGTGGTTTTTGCCGTAATAAGGTTTTTCCCGGATTTAAGAAGGTCACTCAACTCCGCCGCCACTCCATCCTTCAATGTGAGCGCATTCCCAAGGGAAACGCCATTCACGAACACTTCCGTTTTCGGAACACGCGTAACAGCTTCCTCAGCATTTTGAACATCGTTCGCTTCGGTTGCGGCACCATCGTTCGATTGAGGAAGGTTACCCTGGAAAGCGCCTTTCCTGGCTCCGTCTGTTTTTGGCAGACCAACAAATCGAGCTATGGCGTATTCAGGTTTTTCGGACAGTTCCAAGATGGTTCTAAGATCGACCCTTGGGGACGGGCGGGAGGGTTCGTGCCAAATCCAAGGAACCGCTACTTTTGAAAAATCTTTCGGCCATTTATCTGACAATCCTTGACGCCGCACTATCGCTCCGAGTTCGAATTCAAGCGCCTGTAATCTGCCATCGAAGTCGGCTAATTGTTTTTCCTGTTTCGGGGTGGTAAGGTTTATGAACGGTGGCTGAAGACCTCGTTCGGGCTCACCACCTGTTTCGGGCGCACCACTAAAGTTATTGAAAAAGGCGTAGAGCTGATAATAGTCCTTTTGAGTTAGCGGGTCGTATTTATGATCGTGGCACTGAGCACATTGAACCGTCAGTCCAAGAAAAGTCGTACCAAAGGCTTCGACGCGATCGACAACGTTTTTATGCAAGCTCTCCTCGGGAAGTGCCGTTCCTTTGTCGATGATCATGTGCAACCGATTGAATCCAGATGCGACTAATTGATCCCGACTTGGATCATCATACACATCACCAGCCAACTGATACTTTATGAAATCATCAAACGGCAGGTTTTCATTGAAGGAACGAATCACCCAGTCACGATAAGTGGAAAACTCGCGATCGAAATCGTGGTGCATGCCATTTGTATCAGCCAGCCGAACCAAATCCGCCCAATAACGAGCCATGTGTTCGCCGTAAGCCGGGCTGTTGAGCAAGCGTTCAACGAGATTCACATAGGCGTTAGAGCTGGGGTCATCCAGAAATTCCCTGATTTCGCTCACAGTTGGGGGAAGGCCAGTGAGATCGAATGACAAACGCCTGATCAGAGTCCGCCTGTCCGCTTCTTCATTGAGTCGCAATCCTTTCGTCTCAAGGGAGGCGTTTACAATTTGATCGATAGCATTATCATAGCCCTTCTCAATTTCTTCTGGAATATGACGTTGCGGTGGCACGAATGCCCAGAAATCCTGGTACTCGCCACCTTCTTTGATCCACTGGGTGATGCGATCAATCTCGTCCTCAGTGAGCGGGGCTTTGTGCGAGTCTGCCGGTGGCATAAACTCGTCTTCGTATTCGGAAGTGATGCGAAACCAAAGCTCGCTCTCCTCGGGTTCCCCAGGCTTGATGATGTGGTAGCCATCCCTTGGGGTGAGTGCTCCGAGCTTGCCTCCAGCGATGTCCAATCGAAGGTCCTCCTTGCGATCCTCCTCGTCGGGTCCGTGGCAATGGAAGCACTTGTTAGAGAGAATCGGACGAATGTCCCGATTGAAATTGATGCTCTTTTCCGCAAATGAAAGACTGATTGCGGCAAGAAGGAAGTATATGTAAGCAATTTTTTTCAACAATACCATCGTTAGTGTTCGGGAGGTTTGGGGTCAACGACTTAAGCCTGAGTTTTGACAGTGAGTAGAACAATAAATTATCATTCAGACCGTTGGAAATGTCAGGACTCCCTGGCCATTTGCTGTTATCGGCCCACCAGGTAGATTGCGGTTCAATCGGATTTCGCAGTTGCTAGTTCTCTTGGCATCTGCGTGTTTGCCGGAATCTGGATTGTGAAGATAGCTAATTGAGTGTATCAAATTGAAACGATTATTGTTAGCGACTGGTTTGGCCGTGATTCTATTGAGCGCGTTTGTCCTTGCCCAGCAGTTTAGGCGGGGTGGTCGCAATTATGTGGATCGTAGCGAGTTTCCGATTTGGGAGAACGAGGAGGAGTTTGAAGAGGACGTATTCACCTTCGCGCGTATCCGCTATATTCCGCATGGTCGGCGCGGATGGGATGGCGACTATCCGGAGGCCGATCTGAATATATCGTATCGGCTACAGGAGCTGACATCGATCAAGGTCAACCCGAATCCGGTGGTGCTTGAATTGACGGATAGGGATTTGAAGAACTATCCGTTTGTTTTTTTGATCGCTCCCTGGTCGGTCAATTTTTCCGACGCTGAGGTAGCGGCGTTGAGAGACTACCTATTGAGTGGTGGATTCCTGATGGTAGATGAATTTTGGGGACCGCAGCACTGGGATCTCTTTTACTACCAAATCAAGCGAGCGCTCCCCGAATTCGAACCGCGCGAGCTTCCCCTTGAGCACGAGATATTCCACAATGTCTATGACTTTAAGGAAAAGCCCCAAGTTGTACCGATACACATATGGCGACAAGGTTACACTTACCATCCGATGCCAGGAGTGGCGGAGGATCCCGAACCTCACTTCTATGGAATATTCGATGATACGGGGCGAATGATGGTTCTCCTATGCCACAATAACGACCTGGTGGACGGCTGGGAACGGGAGGGCGAGGACGAGGAGTTTTTTCGTCAATACTCTGAGCGCAACTCTTATCCGATGGGGATAAACATCATCACGTACGTCATGACCCATTGAAGCCTTAACGAGTTGCGGTTTATGGCGAGAGCGCTAAGGATTTTGAAATGAGGATTAAATTTTTTGCAGCGGTATGCTTATTTTTAGCGAGTTTGGCTGTCGCAAAAGCGGACGATTTGATATTCCCGGAAGACTCGGAATGGGAGCTTGTTTCCGATGGTCATCAGTTTGCGGAGGGTATGGCTTGGGACAAGGAGGGGCATTTCTATTTTACGGATGTCCCCCGGTCGCTGTTGTACAAAGTGGATGCCAATACGGGTGAACGAATCCTGATTGACGACAATACCAGTAGGGCGAATGGGATCGCTTTTGGCCCGGATGGGCGACTGTATGGCTGTTCTCGAGGGGCGAGTCGAATCTATGCTTGGGATCCGGTTACATGGGGCAAGGTAGCGGTGGCAACCGGTCCAGCGTCAAACGACATTGCGATTTTAAAAGACGGAACTGTCTTCTTTACTGATCCCGGAGACAACAACGTATGGCGGATCGATCCGAAGAGTAGGGAGTTGACGAAGGCGGCCGATCCGAAGTGGATGCCCAATGGGATTTCGCTTTCGTTGGACCAGAAGACCTTGCTCGTCGCTGAGTTCAATTCCGGAACGATTCATGGTTTTTCCATCGATTCATCGGGACAGCTGAAAGGGAAGAGCTCGCCCGCCTATCGGCTGGGGATCCCATCGAACACGCTGGGCCGACTCGATGGCATGCAGCCACTCAAGGATGGACGTCTGTTGATCGGTACCGCATTGGGAATACAAATTGCTCCCCGGGTAGGGAAAGAAGGTACGCATCCGTTGATTGTTGTTCCTTCTCCGGACAACCGTCCGCGCTGCAATTACGCCCGTATCAGTCCTGATGGGCAATGGCTTTATGCGGCATTTGCCAAGGACATCCTTCGTCGTCGGGTGTTGGAAGGAGTCAATCACTGAGAAGGTGGGGCGGGTGGTTGCTAATTCTAGAATAGTTGCCCACATGATGAAGGAATTGAGATTATGAAAGTACGTTGGTGGCCACTCGTTCTGATTTGGGTGCTTGGCGTTTCAGCGATCGGTGTCGTCCTCTTTCTTCAGGATGGCGAGGTCGGTGCGCGACAGGCGATGGTCATGAAAATGATCGGAGTGGCGATCGTGTGCTTCGTACTGTCGATCTTTTGGCTCCTCTTGTTTTCAGGTCTCAGGGCGAAGTATCGGTTTCAGATTCTAGGACTCGTCGCCCTGACATTGCTACTATTCGCGAGCGCGGTCAGATACGGAGGGGTTACGGGGGATTTAGTTCCCATCTTTGACTGGAGATGGTCCCATCCTTCGGTGGCTAGAGTTGAAGAAGCGACTCTTCCAAAGCGAGAAACGAATGGCGCATTTCCGCAGTTTTTGGGACCGCATCGGAATGCTACGGTTTCTGGAATCCGGCTGAAGAAAGACTGGTCTGAATTTCCTCCAACGCTTCTCTGGCGAAAGCCGATAGGTGAAGCTTGGTCGGGATTTGCGATTTCAGGCAACCGAGCGATTACGCAGGAGCAGGATGGCGAGGATGAGTTGGTATCCTGTTTCGACTTGGTCTCGGGGAAGTTGACTTGGCAGTCGCGAAATACGGCAAGATACGACAATCCATTGGGAGGCGTTGGACCGCGAGCCACTCCGACGATAGATGGGGGTCGCGTTTACACGATTGGGGCGACCGGCTTTTTCGCATGTCGTTTAGTGGAATCGGGCAAGTTGGTCTATTCACTCGATCTCTTAGAAGAACATAGCGCGCCGTTGCCCGATTGGGGGGTGGCCGGCTCTCCTTTGATTTTCGAAAACCTCGTTATTCTGAGTGCGGGCGGGTCTGATGGGCACTCTCTTGTGGCGTACGACAAGTTGACCGGAAAACTCGTTTGGCGAGGAGGAAGCGACAAAGCCCATTGGAGTTCTCCGGTTGTCTACCAAGTGGATGGCGAAGATCAGGTTCTTATCTTCAACAAAGGAGGGGTAGCGGGACATGACGTCGAAGATGGAAGCGTTTTATGGGAATTTCCTTGGACAAGATCTACCGGAACGCCTCGCGTTGCGATCCCCGTCCGGATTTCGGAAAACCGTTTTGTAATATCGAGTGGATACGGAGCGGGTGCTTCGATGTTCGAGGTCCAGAAAGCTGAAAGTGGATATGTAGCCGAGGAATTGTGGAAGAGCCTTCATCTGAAATCCAAGTTCAATAACTTTGTATTAAGAGATGGCTATTTGTATGGGTTGGACGATGGAATGTTGACCTGTATCGAGGTGGCAACCGGTCGCAGGACTTGGAAAAAAGGCCGTTATGGTCATGGGCAATTATTATTGGGAGACGATTGGTTGTTACTGATGGCAGAGAACGGAGAAGCGATTCTTCTTGAGCCGAATCCAGAGGAACCAGAGATTCTAGGAACGTTTGCAGCTTTGGCAGGAAAAAGCTGGAATCCACCCGCATTGGTGGGATCCCTATTGTTGGTTCGCAACCATCTGGAGGTGGCGTGCTATCGTCTGCCGCTGGAAGAATAGCTTTGAATAGTAGGCGTCTTTCGGAAATCTGTAAGTTGAATGGAGGAAAATAAAGAGCGCATTCCGACCGAGAGAGAAATTTCCCTCTGTCCTTGCAAGAGTCAGCTCAACTACGGGATATGTTGCCGGCCTTTCCATTTCGGTCAGGAGAAGCCAAAAACAGCGGAGCAGCTCATGCGTTCGCGCTACAGTGCTTACTTTTTCCGAAAAGTGGACTATCTTGTCGAAACGACGCATCCAGACACGCGAGCCCCAAGTCTAAGGGAGGAACTTCAGAAGACGATTTACCAAGCGAATTGGAGCTTTCTTACCATTCTCGGCAAGACACGAGGGGGAGAGTTGGATAAAACGGGCAAAGTGGAGTTCGTGGCGGAGTACTTTGTCAATGGAGAGCCTTTCGAGCTTCACGAGTGCTCGCGATTCAAACGCTACAAGGGCGTTTGGAAGTACCTAGACGATAAAGGTTAGCCGGTGAACTGCTCTCAGGAAATTTCATTCAGATAGTTAAGGAACTCCTTCTTCTTTGAGTGCTGATGCTCCAGCCAGTTTGGGTTGGTGACCGATTTTAATGTCGGAAACTATTATGAACAATAGGAATGGCTATTCTCGGACTATGGTTCCAGAGCTAAATATTCCAGCGAGTTTTCGCTTTTTTCGACGGTTGGTGGATCTTGAAAAGACTAGGATCGTGAACTCGGTTGCCGAACTCAGCGGTTTGCTCGTCCAGTTCTTTCAAGCGATTCATAATCGCTACCAAAGGGTGTTCTTTGGGAATGTCCTTTGCGTTGCTATGAGCGTAATGTCCCTCACAATACACATGGATCGCTTTCGAAATACTCGCGGCTGCATCGCGGACATGATCATTGATAAACCCATCATCGTTTGGTTCAAATCGGCCTTTTTCCATAGAGGGAGCGTTATCGATCTCGGGTGGGAATAGAAGCGAAATCGATGGGATCTAATCCAAGGAATGCAAGCGGCTTTGTTTTCCAGTTGTCGAGAGAGAGTTTATCTGCGATCCAGAAATTTCGATTCGCGATGTATGGGAGAGCATTAACATGGACCCGATAAGCCAAGGAGCATTAGGAGCGATTGCAGCTGCGACGCTTTCCAAACCAGTCCGTTATCGATGGGCGTTAGCGGTAGGTTGGGTGGGCGGAATGCTGGCGGATGCGGATATATTCATTCGTTCCGAATCAGATCCTTTGTTGAATGTTGAGTACCATCGGCACTTCAGCCATTCACTCGTTTTTATACCGTTAGGGGGACTGATCTGCGCAGGTCTGTTGTGGATCTTTCTTCGCAGGCTGATTGGGTTTCGCGAGTTGCTGCTCTACGCTACAGCGGGATATGCGACTGCGGGGTTGCTAGATGCCTGTACGAGTTATGGCACACAGTTGCTTTGGCCCTTTTCAGACCTGCGGATTGCCTGGAGTGTCATATCGATCGTCGACCCGGTATTTACCGTCACGATCCTCGGTCTACTCGCAATTGGTTGGATACGCTCTTGCCGAAAGTGGGCGTGGATGGGGGGCACTTTTGTTTTGGTATACTTGTCTATCGGGGCCCTTCAGAATCATAGAGCCACAAGCGCTTTGGTCGAACTTGCAAGAAATCGAGGCCAAGAGAGAGCCAGTCGATTTACTGTTAAACCCTCGATCGGAAATTTACTGGTATGGCGAGGGATTTATGAGATTGAGGGGGACCTCCAGGTAGATGCTATCCGAGTGAGCCTTTTGAGTGGGGAGGTTATTGTTTACGAGGGTGAGCGGATGAGGGGGGTTGACTTAGAGAGATTGAAGGGAGGACTCCCGGAGAGCTCGGTGCTGAGACAGGATCTAGAACGATTCAATCACTTTTCGGCGGGCTATCTGGGTTGGCATCCCGACCGTCCAGATGTCATCAGCGATGCGAGGTATGCAATGCTGCCACAGTCGGCGATTCCGTTGTGGGGAATTGAATTCGATCCCGACCAACCACATCGGCACGCTCCGTTTTTAGCCTTCCGAGATGCGAGTCCTGAAGCGCTGAAAAAGCTGTGGGGCCAGATTAGGGGAGAACAGTGATAGGCGAAAGTGGTAGACGTTTTGTCAGATATGAGGTTCTCTACACCTAGCGTAGACTTCGATTGGACGGATAGACCGTCCTTATTCTGTTGTCAGTTTTATTGAACCCAATTATTGGATACGGATTTTTCTTTGACCTTGGCTGTGCGAGCGAAGACCGAGTCCACTTCTGGTCAGTCGGCCATGTCGTGTTGGCTTCGGCGATTAATGGTGCCGCAATTGGCACTTGCCAGAGTAGTTTTAACCCAGCCTTATGCTTGAAAATGAGACGTTTCTTGGCGACAAGTATTACCCTTCTATCATTAGCGGTCATTTCTTCTGTGAATCGAGCAGAAGAATTCAATCCAGAGCCTGGAGCGATGATCGTTTGGGCAGGAGATTCGATTACACACCAGTGCGGTTATACGCAGTACTTGGAGAACTTCCTCTATACTCGGTTTCATGATAAGAAGCTACGTTTCGCGAATGCGGGAATAAAGGGCGACCGTGCGGGCGACTTGTTGGACCGATTTGATGAGGACGTGGCAAAGTGGCAACCGCAGTACGTTACCCTGCTGTTGGGGATGAACGACGGAAGGTACCAAGAATTCGAGAGGGAGAACTTTGCCGTCTACCAGCGTGATGTGAGTACCGTATTGGATCGCCTAAATGAGATCGGGGTTCGTTCGATCATTCTATCGCCGACCCCGTTCGACCACCGTCAGTATGCACTTCGATACGAAGACCCGGATTTTCGCTTCAAGCGACTAAATGTCCATGAGGAGTACAACGCCAAACTGGCGTTCTATGGAGGTTGGCTAAGGGATATTGCCCAAACACGGTCTTTGGACTACTTGGATCTTTGGGGGCCGATGAATGACTTTACTGCCCGCTTTAGGCGGGATCACCAGAGTTTCACTTTAATGCCGGACTCGATTCATCCGAACCCTGATGGAATGGCTTTAATGGCGGTAGAAATGGCAAGGCATTTTGCCGGGAGTAGAGTTGAAGCGAGTCGAGTTGAATTGAAGCGGTTGACCGATGGCAGGGTGACAGTGGGAGGAAACGTAGTCCTTTACCATTTCGATCGGGATGGCTTCAAGGCTACCGTTACCCCTGGGTCTCTGCCTTGGGTATTGCCGGCCTCAGGGGAGATTGGGCCGGCCCCTTGGAATTATTTAGATGATCCGCGCAAAGGATTTCGGGCTGCTCTGGAAGGTCTCCCTATCAATAACGATATACTGTCAGTGAGTGGTCTGGGTCAGGGCGTATACGAGGTGCTGATGGATGGCGTGGTTGTTCTCATCGCTGAGAGCGACGAATTTGTGAGAGGAATTTCACTACAGTCAAACCCCGATTCGCCGAGTTTTAAGCAATCGCACGAGCTGGCTGTTCTGAATGCCAAGCGAAACGAAGAAGCGGTCCGGCCCTATCGAGACGTTCAGGGAAAAATGAGAGGAGCTCGGAGGAAATTTGAAGGGGATCCTGTCGCTTTTGCGGCAGCGAGAGCGGAAATTCGAGTTGAACTCGATGAGCTTCAGTTGCTGGCTGAGAAAATGGAGCGAGAGATTCACCGGATCGCCGTCCCTAAGCCTTATGAGCTGGAGATCAGGCGGTTTACGCGATAGACTGGTCAAGCTTTCTCTGCACTCGATCCCAATGCTAGGAAAAGACGTTCTCTAGATTGAACTCTTGAGTGAAATAGATGTCTTTCGATTCATTGTGTTAAGTCGAAAGGCTTTCTTTGACACCTCTCGGTCAAACACTATTGTCGGAAGGTAATGTTGATATTTTCTAGTTAATCCCTCAATAATGAAAGATTCGCTCCGCTTTTTTATCCTTTTGGCAGCTATTTCTGCCCCATTCATTGCCTATGGCGCGAGACCTGTGGTCCTTGAGGACTTACCGGGGTTTGATCGGCCCGTTTCGGCCGCTTTTTCCCCAGATGGGAAGTCGCTTTTTGTCGTCAACCGATCTAGGGGTGAAGTGGGTGCCCGCCGAGATGCGGGCTCAATAACTAAG
>CALDFV010000281.1 GCA_937942145.1 uncultured Opitutaceae bacterium | reverse complement strand
CGGCGTCGAAGGCAGCGCTGATAGCCCGTTCATGCAGATTGGAGGGTAGGCAGATAACGATGGCGTCTAGGCTTTCGGACTCGATTAGGGATTGGTAAGTCTCGAATTGCTGCTTGAAGCCGTATGTATTGAATAACGAGGTACGTTTTTCTTCGTCCAAGTCAGCGACACCCGTTAATTCGACTCCGTCGATTTTGCTGAAAGCCGCGGCATGCTTTTCGCCGAATCGCGCTCCTGCGATGCCTAGTCGTATAGAATTGCTCATTGGGCTGGATTAGAAAGAGATCTTTTCAGATTGGCAACTATCCCTTGCCACAGATGGGTTCGACTGTTTGGAGTATGATAGAGATGACTGGCGAGATGGAGGGGTTGAACATTCAAGATTTGAGTTTCATCGAATGGGAGCATCTAGATTTATCCGTCGCCGAAAGTGAGGTGGTCTGTCTTCTCGGTGATTCGGGATCGGGGAAGTCACTTTTATTGAGAGCGATCGCGGATTTGATCGTCAATGAAGGCGAGGTTTCTCTTTGGGGGAAACGACGAGAGAGTTTCAGTCCTCCGGAATGGAGAAAGCGGGTGGGATATTTGGCCGCTGAGATCCTTTGGTGGGAGGAAACCGTGGATCTTCACTTCTCAAAACCCCTGAGCCGAGAAGATTTAGACAAGCTGAACTTACCCCATGATGCGGGTGAATGGGCCCCAAGCCGCCTGTCGATGGGGGAACGGCAGCGATTGGGAATTCTAAGAATGCTGGATCGATCTCCAGAGGTCCTTTTGCTAGACGAGCCAACGGCGAATTTGGATGAAAACAGCTCGAGTGTAGTGGAACAAGTGTTACTGGATTATATCGGGGAACAGTCAGCCCCAGCTCTTTGGGTTACGCATAGTAAAGATCAGGCTGGCAGAGTGGGGCATCGTATTTTGGAAATGAAGAACCAGTCGCTAACGGAATTGGATAGGGCGGTGTTGACGAAATGAATGGCGCGATAGAACTTGATTTTTGGGATATTGGATTCGCCGCTACCATTGTAGTGGGACTGGGAATACTGTTGGCCTACTATCGATTGGGGGTTACTCGTACGTTGTCGATCGCTTCAGTCCGACTGGTGGTACAGCTGTTCGCGATAGGCTATGTTCTAAAATTTCTCTTTGCAGAAGGGAAGCTGTCGTATGTGGCGATCATGGCGGTCATTATGCTGATCGTTGCCTCCCGCGAAATCATGGCCCGGCAAAAAAGGCGGCTCAAAGGCTGGAGGTCTTTTGGACTGGGGGCGTCTACGCTTTTCGTATCCTCATTTGCGATCGCGCTGTTTGGGCTTCTGGTTGTGGTGAAGCCTGATCCCTGGTACCTGCCTCAATACGCCATCCCATTGCTCGGGATGATCATGAGCAATACGATGAGCGCGATCAGCCTTTCCATGGACCGTCTGACGTCGGCACTGCACGACAATCGGGCGATCATCGAGCAGCGATTGGCTTTGGGTGAAACGTCTCGAGAGGCGATATTGCCCTATCTCCGGGACTGCATCCGAACCGGTATCATGCCAGTGGTTAATTCGATGGCGACGGCGGGAATTGTTGCCCTGCCCGGAATGATGACCGGACAGATTTTGGCAGGGGCCTTGCCGACGGAAGCGGTTAAGTACCAGATTATCATTTGGTTCTTTATCGCAGGAGGCGTGGGGTTTGGGATGGCGGCAGCCCTCAAATTGCTAGAAATGCGACTCTTTGATGAGAGGCAAAGACTTCGCTTGGATCGATTGTCCTAGACGTTCCGTGAATGGACACCTTGAAAAGTGAATCCAAAGAATACTGGTCAACGAACTCATTTTTGCTAGAATCGATCTCGATTGAGGTCGTTTCCCGCTATGCTAATGACAATGAAAACAATGAGACTCATATTGGCGCTCCTGGTTTTACCGGGTTTGGCCCTCGCGAATCTCAAGGCCGCCAAGGAAATCCCCTTCATATACCTGAGCCAGGATCAGGTACTTTACATTACCGTAATCGATAATGTTTATGATGAGGGAAATGTGGCGGACCGGTTTTACGACATTGAGGAGACCTTGATCGAAGTTCTGGATTTGGCGGAGTTTCCGATGGCCTACAAGATCGTCCGGTTTGGAGCGAGGGTGCCCAAGGATCAGCCGGAAATGCAGTTATTTGTGCATAAGTGGGGAAGCAATGGGCTCGGAGAGATCGAGGTTCGGCTAAATGCGTCGCTGAAGGAGACTTCCCAGGGCCGAAGCCGGAACAAGTTGGGGTACTTTAGGTATGCCGATGGAGGGTTTCCTATGATGTCGCAGACACGGACCACGGCCAAGTATAACGAGGTGCTTCGGATGGCTTTAATTAAGCTGATCGGGGAATTGAACGATCATTTTGAGCTGGAGTTCGATGACTCGGATTTGGGCGGGACTTCACTGCCTTCAAGCTTAGGCACGCCGGTGCCGGACCAATGATTTGAGGTATGAGTGAACCGAGGGATGATGCCAGTATTGAGGCTGAGTTGATACGGCGTATCGCAGCCGGTGAGCGTGGAGCGTTTGATGAGCTCTATTCTCGCTACTCGCGGCCTCTCTTTTCTTACGCGTTCAAGTTCTTGCGCGATCGAATGATCGCCGAGGAGGTGCTTCAAGATGCGTTCGTCAAGATTTGGAGAACGTCTCCGCGGTACAACCCGGCGTTGTCTCGTCCCTTCAGCTGGGCGGTTTTAGTAACGAAGCGGCTTTGCATTGATCGTCTGCGTCGGATGAAGCCAGAGTCTGTTGTGGAGGATCCAATGGCGCTTCAATCAAATGAGGCAGTCCTTTCGCATCAAAGATCCCCTTCAGAATCGGTGGCGGTCAAGGAGGAGATCGGTAGATTGCGCTCCATGCTGGATAAGCTGCCTCAAGCCCAGAAAGACAGTCTTTCGCTAGCGATTAGCAAAGGACTCACACAACAGGAAATTTCAGACGCCCTAGGAATGCCCCTAGGCACGGTAAAAACGTCCATGAGGCGAGGGATGCAGCGTCTTAAACAGTTAATGTCACATTGTTATGAATAAGGAAGAATTACAAGAGAAGGCTCTACAGTACGCTTTAGGGACTCTTCCGGAAACGGAACTCTCGGAAATGGAGTCCCAACTGTTGTCGGATCGCGAGTTGCAGACCGCGGTTCACGAGTGGCAGCGGGTGAATGAAGCCGACGCGCTTGAATGCGAGCAACTCGAACCCTCGTTCCAGATCTATTCGAATGTCATGTCGAACCTGGATACAAGTCGCGCTAAGGCGGTGACTGACAGCGATTCTAAAAAGACCCCGATCGTGAATTTTCTATCGTGGGGTGGCTGGGCTGCCGCTGCTTGTGTCGCGGTAATCTTTGCGTTTACCGTGAATCCTGAAGACCGCAGCGAGATCAGCCAAGTGGCGAGACTAGCGGATGGTTCAGAGAGTGATATTGTATTGAGTGACTTGGGGAATCCGGAGCAGAAAGCGACCTTTGCGGGCAATCAGGACCAAGACGAATTCCAGGATCGCCTTTTGGAACTGACTGGGCTGGCCGAAGCGTACTGGTTTTCAAGAGAGGGGCTTCCTCCCGAGTCCGAGGGGGGAGTGGATACCGAAGCGTTTACCGGCGGTTTTTCTATCTATGACCGGAAGATCAAGATCGGCGTTATAGGAATCGAAAACATACCCGAAAGCCGATTGGGGAAATTCTACAATGTGTGGGCGAAAGCATCGCCGGATAGTGAACCCGTTTGGGCGGGAACGCTGAAGCAAGGGGAGGCAGGTAGCCGACTCGCTTTCTTTGATCTCTCGTCCAATGACGCCATAAAGGACATGGATGAGGCAATATCCTTTTTTGTAACAGAGGAGTCTGAACAAAAACCGTCCCAGCCAGAAGGAAGGATCGTTTTGAGCGGCATTTAGTCTTTCGCATTACCTCTAATCTCTGATGGAGTTCGGATAATCCAAGTTCCTTGAGTGCTGAGTAGTTGCAAATTCCTATTCGCGTATTAAGTTGCGCCGGAAATGAAGTCTGTCCTGACACACAGCGGCATTGCATTCGCACTCCTAGTCTTTTCGAGTGGTTGCTCGATTAAGAAAATGGCAATGAATCAGCTCGGCGACGCCCTCTCGGGCGGTGGCACAGTCTTTACATCCGACGAAGACCCTGAACTGGTTGGAGATGCGCTGCCCTTCAGTCTAAAACTGATGGAGAGCGTCCTCGCTGAAACGCCAGAGCATGAAAGTCTCCTGATTGCTCTATCAAGCGGTTTCACGCAATACGGATATGGATGGGTGCAACTTGAGGCGGATGAGGTTGAAGAAGAGGAGTACGATCGGTCGATCGAGCTGAGAGATCGTGCAAAGGGGCTTTATTT
>CALDFV010000280.1 GCA_937942145.1 uncultured Opitutaceae bacterium | reverse complement strand
CCCCGCTCCGCCGCGTTGGTCGAGGTTGAGCTACTTACGCGGCGGAGCGGGGACGCTCTCGCCCTACTTTTTTAGCACCAGTGGGCGCCGAGGGCTTCCGTGTAGACCGCGTAAAGGCCGCGGCTCGCTGTCATGAAAAGACGGTTACGACGGGGTCCACCGAAGCAAACGTTGCTGCAAATCTCCGGCAATTTGATCTGGCCGATGCGTTGGCCCTCTGGAGAAAAAATATGGACACCATCGTAGCCTTCGCCGACCCAGCCGGCGCTGGACCAGATGTTGCCATCGCGGTCGCAGCGAATACCGTCCGCCAGGCCCGCGACTTCCTCCCCGTCGACAAACATTTTCATGGAAGCGAATTCACGTCCGTTCTTCAGTTTCGAGCCGTCGACATCCCAAACTTTGATGTTTTTGGGAGCATCCGGGTAGTGCGAAGCGCCAGTATCAGCAATGTATACGTTTTTGTAGTCGGGGGAAAAGCACAGACCATTCGGCTTGAAAATATCGTCCGTCACTTTCTCGAGCTTGCCCGACTTATCGAGGCGATAGACCGCTTCTTTGAGGAGCAGCTCGCCTTTGAAGCCTTCGTAGTTTCCAAGACTGCCGTAGCCTGGATCGGTGAACCAGAGGCTGCCGTCGGGATGGACCGCTCCGTCGTTAGGGGCGTTGAAGGGCTTCCCATTATATTTGTCGGCAAGAACAGTGACTGTGCCGTCAGGCTCGTAGCGCGCGACGCGACGGGTTCCGTGTTCGAATGAAATTTGGCGGCCCTCGCGATCAAACGTATTGCCA
Source organism: uncultured Opitutaceae bacterium (assembly GCA_937942145.1). Lineage (GTDB taxonomy): Bacteria > Verrucomicrobiota > Verrucomicrobiia > Opitutales > Opitutaceae > Pelagisphaera. Next base: position 1,737 of record CALDFV010000280.1, on the reverse strand, counting down.
TTACTGTAGTTTGAGGGATTCCGAATTGTCGTTACTCCACCATCATCCTGTAGCCAGCGATGCTGGACGTTTTTGGGGATGTCACTCCAGACAAGGTAGTTTCCGCGGCCACTCCAGGCGGGACCTTCCGCCCAGTACATGCCTGTGTGAAGCCTTTCGATTGGGGTATTGCCTATTTTATACTTTCCAAAGCTCGGCTCAAGGGCGATGACGTCCGGCTCGGGATAGCGAACGGGCGGCGCGTCTGGACCATAGTCACGTCCGAGTAAAGGAGTTGCCGCGATGGCTCCGAGGGTAGTTATAAAAGAACGACGGTTGGTATTGGGGGAGTTCATGATTGGCGTGTGAGAGACTTTGTAGGGGCGTCGCTTACGGCGATCCGCGTTTCTTATGAATTGACTTCAATACGCGGCATAGCGCGAGCGCTAGCCCTACGGATGATGATTCCAAAAAAATGATTTAGAAAATCAGTGACTGTGCTTGTGGTGTTCCCATATGATGTCGCGACCAAAGTCCCCATCGAAGTCGCGCCAGGCGGCATGGATGTGATTGGCTCTATTTTGAATATTGTCGTACTCAATTAGGAAGCTGGGGCCTTGTATCCGGTAATAATGAGCTTCACCTACCTCGGCACTTCCCGCCCAAGCGAAAACAACCCGGTCCATTCCATCCTTTTCGAATTTCATTCGTCGCTCCTTGGCGACTTTGGAGGGCATATTGTTTAAATAGACGTCGATCAGCTGGTTGAGTCCTTTTACTTGTCTCGCGTTTAGATCGGCGACCGATATCCCGGCATCTCCCAGTGGATACACTTTTGGATCGTCACTCGAGTAAATATCTTTGGGCGCCTTATCGGCAATCACCGTCTTTTTGCGTTGATCACTGTTGAGCGAAAGAAGGAAGGCCCGGGCTAAGTCTTCTTCCTCTTTGAGAATACGAGCCCCTTTTTGAGGACCAGAAAGGACTTTAGCAGGATTCGCTCCCCAAAAATTAGGAGTAGTGGAGAGTAGTTTCCCATCAACGACCGTAAAATTGAGCGATAGGTGGTGCCCTTCGAAGCGCCATCCCCAAGCTCCTTCCGAAGAGGGCTTTCCAAATATGCTGGTGTAATAGAGTTCTGGATCCCGGTGATCCGATTTCTCGAGCATGAACAGAATCGACTCACTATCCTGGATTTTCTTTACTTTGGTGTGACCGATCGCGCTTAGACTCGCGTTGAGAAGGTCGGTGAGCTTTTTTTCCTGTGCGTCATTGAGATCCTTTAGGTCGACCCCTTTGCGTTCACCGGTGATGGGGACAAAATGCCAATTCGTGCGTTCGCCTTCGACTTCCATGGGAAAGGTGGCTCTCGCCTTAAGTTCCTTCGTTAGTGAGTCTAGAAAGGCATTGGCGGCGTTCTCCATGTCTTGGACAACGGATTCGACGGCCCTGAGAGAGGCGCAGGAGATGGAGAGACTGAGGGCAAGCGCCGCGATGGGGAGTGTTCTGTTTTTCATTGGGATAGCGGTCAGGATGGGCAAAGTTCGTGGGAAGGCAAGTGTTAGGAAATTGAAAAATATTGGCACAGGAATCTAACATCGCTGCTTTGTAGCCTGATGGGAGATTGAAGAAAAGGGTTACCGCTCCTTGACAGTAGCTAGGAGGCTCGCTTTGCGAACCAGCAGGATTTCACGTTGCGAAAATTTCGGGTTTTAATACCACTGTAGATGCGATCGCTGATCGCGTTTGCCCCCGAGG
>CALDFV010000279.1 GCA_937942145.1 uncultured Opitutaceae bacterium | reverse complement strand
TTGCTACGGTCGCGTGACATCACGCCGCCGTGGAGGTGGGCATAAGCGATTGCTTAGAATCGTGGACTTTCGACGCAATAAATTCGACATCCCCGCAAATGTACAGGCGATCGAATACGATCCAGGCCGGACGGCTCACATTGCTCTGGTCGCCTATGCGGATGGTGAAAAGCGATACATCATAGCTCCTGAGGGATTGAAGGTGGGTGACAAGGTTCTTTCGTCGCAGAAGATGATCAGCTTTGATATTGGCAATACCATGCCACTGGAATTCATTCCTCCCTCGACTCGCCTTCACGCTGTAGAACTACTTCCTGGTAAAGGGGCCCAACTCGCTCGTTCAGCAGGCAATTCTCTCGAGCTCATTAATATTGAAGGGAGTCACGCTCAATTGAAAATGCCCTCGGGTGAAGTTCGTTTGGTGAGCAAGAAGTGTCTCGCGACCATTGGATCTGTCAGTAACGCCGAGCACTCAAAGGTAGTCATCGGAAAGGCGGGACGTAACCGTTGGAAGGGCAAGCGTCCTCGTGTTCGGGGTGTTGTTATGAATCCGGTGGACCATCCCAATGGCGGGGGTGAAGCAAAGAGTAAAGGTGGCGGGGGCCGCCAGATGCTCGTTTCTCCTTGGGGTCAGTTAGCGAAGGGTTTTCCCACTCGTCGCAAGTCTAAGGAAAGTAACAGTCTCATCTTGGTCCGTCGCAATGGTCGCAAGTTCAAACGATAATTTTTATTAGGATATAGATAATGGCTCGTTCAGCTAAAAAAGGATATTTCATCGACCCAAGCCTCGAAGACAAGGTTATGGTCGCCAAGGGAAAGGATGACCGTAAACCAATTCAGACCTGGTCACGTCGTTCTACAATTACACCCGATTTTGTGGGTCTAAATTTTGCCGTACACAACGGGAAGGCATTCATCCCCGTCTACGTCACGGAAAACATGGTGGGACACAAGCTCGGCGAGTTCTCTCAGTCGCGCATGTTCAAGGCTCACGGTGGCAGCAAATAATCAAGGGAGTTAATATAATGGAAGTACAAGCGCTAACCAAATACGCACGCATGTCACCGAAGAAGGTGAACGAGGTAGCTCGTGCCATTCGCGGCAAACAGGCCACGGCAGCTCTCGACCTGCTGAAGTTTATTCCACGAAAGTCGGCGGCACTGATTTCAAAGACTTTGCAATCAGCAATTGCGAACGCTGAAAACAACCACGACTTGTCTGCGGACAATCTGACCGTTGATAAGGCGATCATCGAAATGGGTCCGGCTCTTAAACGTTTCAAAGCAGCTGCTCGAGGTGGGGTTGCCAAACGAAAGAAGCGTATGTCGCATATCCGCATCGTACTAACCGACAACGCTAACTAATTTCAGACATATGGGTCAAAAAACAAATCCGATAGGTTTTCGTCTCGCAGTTAATCGCAACTGGCAATCACGCTGGTTTGCGCCCAAGAACGAATTTGCGAAGACACTCCACGAGGACTACATCATTCGTGAGAAATTGATGGAGAAGCTGAAGTACGCTTCCGTACCTCGTATCTTCATTGAACGGGCGTCTTCCCGGGTCCGTGTTAAGATTTTCACTGCTCGTCCAGGGATCGTTATCGGCCGGAAGGGACAAGAGATCGAAAAGATCAAGGAAGAGCTCTCTGTGATGACGGGTAGGGAGATCCTTCTCGATATTCAGGAGGTAAAGAAGCCCGAGCTCGAAGCAAAACTGGTTGCGGACAATGTTGCTCTTCAGCTGGAACGCCGTATCTCCTTCAGGCGCGCTATGAAGAAGGCGGTTCAAATCGCTATGAGTCTAGGCGCGGAGGGCATTAAGGTACAGGTCGGTGGAAGACTCGGTGGTGCGGACATCGCTCGTACCGAAGTTCAGCGCCAAGGTAGTGTACCTCTCCATACATTGCGCGAAGAAATTGATTACGGTACATCAGAAGCCAGAACAGTATACGGCATTATTGGCGTTAAGTGCTGGGTTTTCAAAAAGGACGAACAATAAACATCTCTAACTGAGCTATGCCAGCACTCACTCCATCACGTACAAAATACCGGAAGTCCATGAAGGGTCGCATGCGCGGCAACGCAAAGGGCGGCGACTCTATGGCGTTTGGCGACTATGCCATTCAGGCGTTGGGTCGTGGATACTTCACCGGTAACCAGATCGAAGCCGCTCGTGTCGCCATCACGCGTCACATGAAACGTAAAGGAAAGCTCTGGATACGAGTATTCCCTCACAAGCCGATCACAAAGAAGCCTCTCGAAACTCGTATGGGTAAAGGAAAGGGACCTGTTGATCACTATGTAGCGGTCGTCAAACCCGGCTTGATATTGTTCGAACTAGCAGGGGTTTCGCTTTCGATCGCTCGTGAGGCGATGCGCTTGGCTGATACGAAACTCCCATTTAAGACACGTTTCGTTGTACGTGAGAACATGGATTGATCCTAATAAGGAACCGGAAAAATGAAGGTAAAGGACATCAAGGAACTTTCGCTCCCAGAATTGGAGAAATCGATTCGCGACACGCGTGATCAACTTCTCGAATTGAAGTTGCGTAAGCAGACAGGACAGGTTGAAAATACAGCGGAGCTGACTCAGCGCCGCAGGGATATCGCACGGATGGAAACCATTCGGAGTGAAAAAATCCAGGCGGAATCGAAATCCGCCTAACAAGAGAACTGATACGCCATGGAAAACTCTCGCAATAGCAGAAAAAGCCTAATCGGGTTCGTGACTTCAACCTCCGGGGACAAGTCGATCAAGGTTACCTACAGTTACAAGATTCCTCATCCTCGTTATCGCAAGGTGATCAATCGAAAAACAGTTGTCCACGTTCATGACGAAAGCAACGATGCTGGTCTTGGTGATCGTGTTGAAATTATGGAGACACGTCCAATTAGCCGCCTAAAACGCTGGCGTTTGGTTCGGGTTATAGATCGGGCACCTGTAGCAGGAGGCTTGAAAGAAGAGGAAGTAGAGCAAACCGAACCAGCTTCTGCTGAATAAAGGAGCGAAACAAAAATGATTCAATTACGTTCAGAACTGCAGATTGCAGACAACACAGGCGCCAAGCGGGCCCATATGATTCGCCGCTTGGGTCAGCGCAAGAAGACCGCCGACATTGGTGACGTCATCGTCGTCAATATCAAAGAGGCGAGCGTAGACTCGTCTGTTAAGAAAGGTACGGTTGTAAAAGCTGTTGTAGTGCGGACAAAGGCTCCAATTCGCCGTCGCGACGGTAGCTACCTCCGTTTCGACAGCAATGCGATCGTAATACTCGACAACAATGGAAACCCGCGTGGCACCCGAATTTTTGGGCCAGTTGCTCGCGAACTACGCACGAAACAATTCATGAAGATTGTCTCGCTAGCTCCGGAGGTACTTTAATCATGGCTAAGACACATGTAAAACAAGGCGACGAAGTCGTTGTCCTCTCAGGCAAGGAAAAGGGTAAGCGTGGCAAAATCCTAGAACTTCGCACCGCGAAAAACAGAGCAGTTGTTGAAGGTCTTATGATGATCAAGCGCCATCTCAAGAAGTCGGAAGAAAATCCCGACGGACAAATCGCGGAACGCGAAGGGTCCATTCACATTTCAAACCTGATGCTTGCGTCGAAGTTCGACGAACGTCAGGCCAAGAAAAGCTAAATTATATAGAGAACTGAACCCGTTCCGGGTCGGAAATCCGGACTGAAGCTATGAGCTCTCAAAATTTTCTAAAAGAACATTACGAAAAGACAGTCGTCGAAGGACTTAAGAAGTCCCGCGGTTACAAGAACAAGTACCAGATTCCACGTATTGAGAAAGTGGTTCTCAATATGGGCGTGAGCGCTTTGCTCGACAAAAGCGTCATGGAAGAGGCTGTGAAGAACATGGGCCTTATTGCTGGGCAAAGTCCGGTTCGCACTCTTGCGAAGAAGAGCATCGCGAATTTCAAACTCCGTGAGGAAATGCCAATCGGTTGTAAGGTTACTCTGCGAGGCGAGCGTATGTGGGATTTCCTCCTTCGCTTGGTTGCGGTATCCCTTCCCGCAATTCGCGACTTTCGTGGCATTCCGCAAAAGTTTGACGGAAACGGTAACTATTCTCTCGGGATCACAGACATCACGATTTTCCCCGAAATCTCCGTGGATTCAATCAAACGGCAATCTGGAATGGAACTTACCATTGTAACCTCTGCAAAAACGGATGAAGAGGGCTACGAGTTGCTCGACCTACTGGGAATGCCTTTCCGGAAGAGAGAGACTCAAGATGGCAATGACGACGCTCCAACCGAGAGCGAAACTGAAAAAGACGAAACCGCAGCGTAATTTAACATGGCAAAGAAATCATCAGTAGCACGTAACGAAAAACGCCGCCGCCTCGTAGAGCGCCTCGGTCCCAAAAGAGCTGAACTCAAGGCGATCCTTTCTAGTCCCGACACGACAGACGAAGAGTTCTACCAAGCGCAGCGCAAGCTAGCCAAGATGCCTCGTGACTCTTCTAAAATCAGAATCCGCAATCGCTGTAACGTAACAGGGCGTCCGAGGGCATTCATTCGCCGTTACGGGTTGTCCCGTCTAACTTTCAGAGAACTCGCCTTAGAGGGAAAAATACCTGGCGTTACCAAATCTTCTTGGTAGGCCTGTCACTCCAAATTTCATTATTAATCAATATTTCGCGCAAACGCGCATCCCGGGAGTGTGGATATCACCCGGTCAAAAACTAAATAATCATGCATACTGATCCAATCAGCGATTTTCTAACTCGCATCCGCAACGCATCGAGCGCCGGCAAAGACGAATGTGTTTCTCCTCATTCGAAAATGAAGGCAGAGATAGCCCGCATTTTAAAAGAGGAGGGCTTCATCTCAGACTTTTCCGATGCGAAGGACGATAGAGGGCACAAAACTCTTGTGGTTCAACTCAAGTACGTGAACGGCGAGCCTTCAATTAACGGTCTGGAGCGGGTTAGCCGCCCGGGTCTTCGGCTTTACTCTAAAAGCTCGGACATTCCACGAGTACTCAATGGACTAGGTGTCTGCATTCTCACTACGCCAAGAGGCATGATGAAGGATCGCGATGCTCGTCGTCAAAAGCTTGGCGGTGAAATGGTCTGCAACGTTTGGTAGAAGAGGACGCGAATAATGAGCAGAATAGGAAAACTACCAATTACGATACCTGAAAAGGTTGACGTATCAATCGATGGCTCGACCATCAAGGTTAAGGGCCCGAAGGGAGAGCTGACCAAGAAGTTTGTCAACGACGTCTCTTTTGAGGTCGACGATGGGCAAATCAAAGTTTCCCCAGCGAACAAGACCCGTTTCGCCAACGCCATGTATGGGACTTCTCGGTCGATCGTTAATGGAATGGTTGAGGGGGTTGTTAACGGCTTTACGAAAGAGATCGAGATCAGCGGTGTTGGGTACAATGCCACTCTGAAAGGGAAAACCCTTTTGCTGAAGCTCGGATTCTCGCACGATATCAACTACGACATCCCAGAGGGCGTGACGATCACGGTCACGGACAATGGAACGAAGTTGAAGATCGAAGGAATCGACAAGCAGATAGTGGGACAAGCGGCGGCATCGATCCGCCACTATCACCCGGTTGAACCCTATAAGGGCAAAGGAGTCCATATCGTTGGGCAGCATGAAATCCGCAAGGAAGGAAAGACAGTCGCTTAGCGCGGTTCGATAAACTGTAAGGAATAAGCTTTAAAAGAATTTCGAAATGAAAATCCAAAAGAAGAGAGAGCTCGAACAAAAGAGACGCTGGCGCATCCGTAAGAAGGTTGCGGGTACCGCAGCGCGTCCACGGTTGAGTGTGCATTTCAGCAATAAGCACATCTATGCCCAGGCCATCAATGATGACGAAGGGAAGACGCTATTGTTTGTATCAACTGTTGCGAAAGAGCTTCGTGAGCAGAATTTGAAAGCCAATAACGACGGCGCTTCTGCCCTTGGAAAGTCCTTCGGCGAAAAGGCGAAGGATTCTGGTATTAGTAAGGTGGTATTCGACCGCAACGGGCGCAAGTACCACGGATGTGTAAAAACTTTTGCAGATGCCGCTCGTGAGGCCGGCCTAGAATTCTAATTGCCCTATGAGCACAGAAACAAATCAAACACCCAGTACGACCCCAAGCGAAGCTCCTGCGAGCGCAGCGCCCGCTAACAATGGACCCAGTGGGGGCTATCGTGGACAAGGTGGCAATCGTGGACAAGGCGGCAATCGCGGACAAGGCGGCAACCGTGGACAAGGCGGTAATCGTGGGTCCAGGGGCGGCAACCGCGGACGGCGGGAAGAGGAGAAGCCGGATGACGGTATCTTCGAGAAGGTCGTGTTCATCAACCGTTGCGCGAAGGTAGTAAAAGGAGGACGTCGTTTCAGCTTTTCTGCTCTTGTCGTTGTCGGTGATCGTGCCGGAAAGATAGGAGTGGGGTATGGAAAGGCCAACGAGGTTCCCGAGTCTATTCGGAAAGGGAGTGAAGGCGCTCGCAGAAATCTTGAGCCGATCAAGCTCAAGGGTGACACTATCCCGCACGAAGTTCTTGGCGAGGCCGATGGTGGCAAAGTTCTCTTGCGTCCCGCTACGACGGGTACAGGGATTATCGCCGGTGGTGGTGTTCGCGCCGTGCTTGAAGCAGCAGGGGTACACAATGTTTTGACGAAGTCGTTGGGCTCGAACAACGCCAACGCGGTTGTCAATGCCACGCTTGACGGCCTGCGGAAATTGAAAACGTTCGAAGACTATAAAGCGCTTCGTTCCTAATCCAAAATTCAGAAAAGACTCGAATCATGAGACTACACAATCTTTCAAATGTTAAAGGAGCCGTCCACCGTCGCAGGCGGGTGGGCTGTGGTGAAGGTGGCGGACACGGTAAAACGTCTGGACGAGGTGGCAAAGGCCAGACGGCTCGTTCGGGTGGCGGTATCCGCATTGGATTCGAAGGCGGTCAAATGCCTTTATTCCGGAAACTTCCTCGTCGTGGGTTCAACAATAAGAACTTCAAGACTTACTACGAAACGGTTAACATTGGCGAACTTGCTCGTTTAGACGAGTCTATCAAGGAAGTGAATAGGGAATTGCTCGCTGCAGCGGGACTCGTCCGCATGAACTCCAATCCATTGAAGATTCTGGGTGAAGGCGAAGTGAGTAGAGCCTTAAAAATTACGGCCGATAAATTTAGTTCTTCGGCTAAAGCGAAGATAGAAAAGGCGGGAGGCGAAGCAGCCGTTCTCGAAGCTCCTGCTGAAATAGCCGCTGAAGCCAGCGAGTAATCAATCACCTAGACTGAGAAGGCATGCTATCCGCATTTACCAACTGTTTGAAAATCCCTGAGCTGCGTCAGCGTATCTTTTTGACGCTGTCATTGCTTTTCATTGCTCGAATTGGGGCTAATATTCCACTTCCGGGATTGGATACGCAGCCGCTACAGGCATTTTTCGCCGATCAAACCGCTCAAGGGGGTGGTAGTCTTCTTGGGCTGTACAACATGTTCACAGGGGGAGCGCTTCTCAAGGGGGCCGTTTTCGCTTTGGGCATCATGCCTTACATCTCCGCTTCCATTATCTTTCAATTGATGGGGGCTGTCTTCCCGGCTCTGGCTCGTCTACAGCAAGAGGGCGAAACCGGCCGTCAAAAGCTTAACCAGTACACACGTTACGCCACGGTGATCATTTGCGCGGTCCAGGCCGTGCTTTTAATTCTAGCACTCGAGAATCCGGGACGACTGTTCCCGGGCTACTCGTTGGCCGAGTACGGTGATATCGTAATTGTTGGAAAAACCTGGTTCCTGATCACCTCTACGGTTTTCCTTACTGCAGGAACGGTCCTTCTGATGTGGCTGGGTGAGCAAATTACAAAATCTGGAATTGGTAATGGGATATCACTTCTCATTACAGTTGGCATTCTGGCGGACTTGCCAGGAGCGGTTCAAGCGACCTATGGCTTGTTTTTCGGTCCAGTTGGAGCGGGAGAGAATCTTACCTTTGTTCACGCAGTAGGAATGATTGCTTTAGGGCTGGGCGTTACTGCTGGGCTTGTCGCAGTGATTCAAGCCGTTCGCAAAATTCCCGTTCAATACGCCAAGCGGGTAGTGGGAAGAAAAGTGTACGGTGGCCAAAGCTCCTTTATGCCGTTAAAAGTCAATTATTCGGGAGTCATGCCCGTGATTTTCGCCTCGGCGATCCTTGCTTTCCCACAACAGATTATCTCCCAGTTGGGAGCCTGGCTTGATCAACAATGGTTAATCAACATTGCCAACTACATGGTTCATGGGAGCGTCACTTATTACGCGATATTTGGGCTCATGATTCTCTTTTTCTCGTATTTCTGGGTGTCGGTGATGTTTCGCCCCATCCAGATCGCGGATGACTTGAAAAAGTACGGTGGATACGTTCCGGGCGTTCGTCCAGGAGCTCCGACGGCCAAGTTTCTAGATTTCATCATGACGCGTCTGACTTTAGCGGGCTCGATCTTTCTGACCGTTATCGCGATTTTCCCGGATATTTTGTTGTTTCAGGCCAACATTCCCATGCGGGTAGCCATCTTCTTCGGTGGTACAGGTATGTTGATCACCGTCGGTGTGATGCTTGACACCATGCGCCAGATAGAAACGCATCTTCTGCAGCGCCATTACGACGGCTTCCTCAAAAAAGGGAGAATCAAGAGTCGTGGCAATACCAAGGGTCTCGATACTGGTTTGGCCGGAGCGGCGGACATGAACAACGTTGGAAAGTTGTACCTCTGGCTGCTCGTTATTTTCGCGATCGGAATCGTAGCTTGGGTATTACAATTATCATCAAATTAAATCTTTACTTTATGCTTACGAAAGGTCATCACCTCACTCTTTTTCCTCCTGTGTGCCGCTTGGATGGGGACAGATTGGATTAAATCGGTCATTAGTTGCTTTTCGCATTCCTTTTCCTTCGAGACTCTCGAAATCACCAACATACTTTAACATCAACAACTTGCTAAACTAAAATGCCACGTATTCTAGGCGTCGACATTCCCAATAATAAGAAACTCGCATACTCGCTCCGTTACATCTACGGAATCGGGCCTAAGCGTGCTGATATCGTTTTAGAGCAAACAGGTCTTGATCCCGACATGCGGGCCAAGGATTTGGATGAAGAGCAGATCAACGTCATAATGTCGAAGATCAGCGAGCTCAACTACCTCGTAGAGGGCGATCTACGTCGCGATCATGCGGCCAATATGAAACGCCTTCAGGCGATCAATTGCTATCGTGGCCTCCGCCACCGTAGGGGTCTTCCAGTAAGAGGGCAACGCACCAAGACAAATGCTCGTACACGCAAAGGTAAGACAGCCAGTGTTGGTGGTCTCCGCAAATAATTTTTGAAAGCGAATTAAAATGGCTGAAGAAGAAGCTCAACCCGAAGAGGAAAAGAAGGTAGCGAAGGCTCCGGAAGCGAAAGCGCCCGTGGAGGAAAACGCGGCGCCAGCCTCTAAAAAGGAAACCCCCGAAGAGACTGCGGAAGTGTCTGAGGAAGGCGAAGTGGCTCCCAAGGAAGAGGAGGAGCTTGCTCCAGGTGGAGTGAAAAAGCAGCCAACTGCCCAGGATCTGCTCAAGGAAGAAATTGGAGAGCTCAAAATTCGCAAAGCCAAGGGTAGCAAGAACGTTACTACTGGCATTGCCAAAGTGAGCGCTACGTTCAATAATACCATCGTTACGATCACAGACACCAAAGGTAACACGATTTCATGGGCGAGTGCGGGTAAGATGAATTTTCGAGGATCCCGCAAGTCTACCGCTTACGCGGCTCAGGTCGTTACGCAAAACGCGGCCAAAGCAGCAATGTCCCACGGTCTGAAGGAAGTGATCATTCACGTCAAAGGTCCGGGAATGGGTCGCGATTCTGCGATTCGAGCCTTCCAATCACTCGGCCTTGAAATCGCTTCTATCGTGGATACCACTCCAATTCCTCATAATGGGTGCCGGCCGCCAAAGCGCCGACGTGTCTAGTAGCCAAATCGGCGAATTTTAATTTACTAACTTTATATACAAGATCCATGGCTCGCTATACCGGTCCAACAGTTAAAATCAGCAGACGTTTTGGTCAGCCTATTTTCGGCAACCATAAATCATTGGAGAAGCGTGCGTATCCGCCAGGGCAGCACGGTCCTCGCCTACGTCGCAAGCAATCTGAGTACTCGATCGGTTTAAGTGAAAAGCAAAAGCTGCGTTTCATGTATGGCCTGATGGAGAAGCAGTTCCGCCGCACATTCGATCGTGCAAAAGGACAACGGGGCGTAACGGGCACTATCTTTCTTCAACTTTTGGAAACGCGTTTAGACAGCGTGGTTTACCTGCTCGGCTACACGAAGTCTCGCCAAGCAGCCCGACAGTTCGTAAACCACGGTCACATTCGTGTTAACGGGCAAAAAGTAGATATTCCAAGCTTCCAAGTGAAGCCAGGAGATGAGATTGAAGTTCGTAACGGAACATCTTCCCGCCAGTTGGCGACTCGTAATTTGGAAGCGACTCGCCTTCGTAATGTGCCGGACTGGATGACTCGTAACGACGAGGCATTTAGGGGTGTAGTAAGCCGCCTTCCAGCTCGCGAAGAAATGGAACCAGCCATCAATGAACAGCTTATTGTAGAATTCTACAGCCGCTTCTAATCACTTTTTAAGTACCAGTTTTTCACTAATCCCGCTCAGCCGTACTCAGACCATACCGCGAAATGCCAAAACGTATCGGAAAGTTCGAACTCCCTAATCGTCTCGTAAAAGTAGAGGAAGGTTCCTCGACTACATATGCCAAATTTATTGCCGAGCCTTTCGAGGCTGGATATGGGCATACCATTGGCAATTCCTTGAGGCGTGTATTGCTAAGCTCTATAGAAGGAGCGGGCATCACATCCATTAAGATCGATGGCGTTAGCCACGAATTTCAGAGCGTTGACGGAATCGTCGAAGACGTAACCGACATCGTTTTGAATCTTAAGCGGGTTTTGCTTATCTGCCATAATCGGGAAGGCGCGAAGTTGATGATCAACGTCAACCGCTCAGGCCCAATTACCGCTGCTGATATTCAAGCTGACCATAATGTAGAGGTCGTAAATCCCGACCAGGTCATTTGTACCTTGGATCGCGAAATGCAATTCACTGCTGAGCTTGAAATCGGAGTAGGACGGGGTTATTGCCCCGGGGAAGACAACAAGAACGAGGAACAGCCAATTGGAGTAATTCCAATTGATACGCTGTACAGCCCCGTTAGTCTCGTGAAGTACTCGGTTGAAGCGACTCGTGTGGGACAGATCACGGACTACGACAAGTTGATCTTAGAAATTTGGACAGATGGACGAATCACTCCAGATGACGCGCTCAAGCAGTCGGGAGCCATCCTCAAGCATCACCTCGATGTATTCGACAATGTGTCCGACGAGAATTACGAATTCGAAGATGAGGGAGCAGAAGTAAGCGAAGAGCAGAACAAGCTCCGTAAGCTCCTCAACATGAGTGTCAATGAGATCGAGCTCTCGGTTCGTGCCGCGAATTGCTTGAACAACGCGAACATTACAACGGTAGGCGAGCTTGCCATGAAGAGTGAGCAGGAAATGCTCAAGTACCGTAACTTCGGAAAGAAATCTCTAAACGAAATTAAAGATAAACTAGAATCTCTCGGCCTTTCTCTAGGCATGAAATTCGACGAGCGCCTTCTTGATATGAAGAAGGAACTATAGTCGAAGAGGGATATAACTTAAGGAAAATTATTTAGGCCATGCGTCACCGCAAGCATAGCAATCAACTAGGCGTCAAGAAAGAGCATCGTGAAGCTCTTCTCGCTAATCTTTCAACTGCTCTCATCACCCATGGGAAGATAAAGACGACTCTAAAGAAGGCGAAGGCGCTCCGCCCCTTCGTGGAAAAAGTGATTACGCTTGCGAAGAAAGGAAGCCTTCACAATCGACGTTTAGCTATTGCGCGGGTTCGCGACGCTGGTGCGGTGCACGGGCTTTTTGAAGAGAAAGTCGAGCAATTCCGTGACAGAAACGGTGGGTACACCCGTATCTACAAGTTAGGTACGCGCCGTGGAGACGCGGCAGAGATGGCTCTAATCGAACTGATCGATGCGGACGACGAAGGCTATGGAAAAAAGACCAAGCCAAAGTCAAAAGCGAAGAAAAAGGCGAAAGCTGCAGTCGAGGAAACTGCAGTTGCTGAAGAGGCGGCGGTTGCAGAAGAGACTGACGTTGCTACCGAAGAAGAACCGGTAGCGGAAGAGGAATCTGTAGTTGCGGACGAAGCGCCTGCTGCTGAAGCCACCGATGAAGTGGAGGAAGAGACCAAGGCGGATGCTTCGGAGGATGTCGAAGCAGCAGAGGAAGGGGAGGAAGAGAAAAAGGGCTGACGCCTTCTCTTCAATCACTTTAGTTTATGATGCGTTCTTCGATTTGAGGAACGCATTTTTTATTTGAAGTTGCCATGCAAGCGTTCACCTACTTTTTGATAATCTATACCGGATCGGCTTTGGTTGGATTATCTCTTCTCTGGTTTTTCTACGATAGGAGAGACAAACGTAGTTTTGAGGCGAACCGCCGACGAAAGGTCTTCCACTGTGTTAGATGTGGGAATCTGTACTCTGTGAGAAAAGGTGATGTCTCCTTTGGGGAACCATGTCCGGAATGCGAGTACAATAATTACGAACTATCGTTCTAAGCTTCAATCGGCGTAAACCCTCCTTGAATTCGAAAGTTTGACAGGGATCGACTCCCGCGTTGCGGGTAATTCTATCGTACGTTCAATCTCTAAAGGTGGAGTTGCGGTTATAGCCCGGCCGAGGGGATAAGGGGTGGCGCAGAAAGATGACTCGAACCAGTAGGTTGTCTGCTCTTTTTAGAATTCACGGATTATGAAATAGGGCCTTATTGGTTGTATTAGATGAGAAAATAGCGATTGGTTTAAGGGATTAAGTATTTGTTAAACTAATAATAAGTTATTACAAAATAAGATATGGTAATGACTAATCTTAGGCAAATGGCACACAGAAATACCAACGTAGTAGTGGCCGCCCTATTGGCCACATCGGTTGTCGTCTCACTTCCTGCTGCCGAGCCAAAGGCGTGGGAAGTTAAAATACGAGCGGCTTATCTAAAGACGGCAGATGATTCGGACGCGTTTACGGCCCTCGACATCGATTTTGCGGAGGGTGCCGTTTCCGTGGAAGACAAGTGGATTCCCGAACTGGACGTAACTTATGCGTTCACGAAGAATTGGGTTGCAGAGCTTGTGTTGACCATTCCCCAGAAACACGACGTCTACCTAGCGGGAGTTGGCAAACTAGGTTCGCTCGAGCACCTTCCTCCGACATTGAGCCTACTCTATGAGATACCAACTGAAAGTGGCTTCACTCCCTATTTCTCTGGGGGCGTCAATTTCACTTGGATAACCAACAAACGCCTGAGTGTTGCTGGAATTCCCCTCGATCTTGAAGACTACAGTGCGGGGATCGCTTTAGGCACTGGAATTCGATATGATTTCGGTTCGAAATGGGACTTCGATGCAAGCGTCAAGTGGATTGACCTTGAGTCGGATGTGCTGGCCGGTGGGTCGAAACTC
>CALDFV010000278.1 GCA_937942145.1 uncultured Opitutaceae bacterium | reverse complement strand
TCATCGGAGCGAGGTGGAGGAGCTTTCGGATAAAGAGATCCTCAGACGTGTGAGTTGTATCTATTCCGTGGACAAGGTGGATTTCTTCCGGTCTCGACTGGAACTTGGTGGCGATACGAGGCGAAACTTTCGAGCGAATCTGCTCGGCCGTATGGGGGACGTCTCCTTGTTCATGAAGGAACTGAAGCAGCGTTTTTCCATATGGTACAACCGCTCGCATCGTAGATCTGGGACGCTCTGGGGGGAGCGCTTCAAGAGCGTGCTGGTGCAGGACGATCCGTTTGCGCTGATGACGATCGCCGCCTACATCGATTTGAATTCAGTGCGTGCGGGCATCGTCTCGGATCCGGTGGAGTATCGGTATTGCGGGTACGGTGAAGCGATGGGCGGGTCGAAGATCGCGAGGCGAGGAATCACCCGTTTGATGGGCTCTGGCAGTTATTGGGGACGGGCGATAGAGAAGTACCGTGTGATCGTGTTCGGAAAGGGCTACGCTCGTGATGCGTCCAAGCAAGGCCGAGCGGTCGATGCGGAGAGGACTCGTGAGATCCTGAATACGGGCGGGCGTGTTTCGCGTAACGAAGCACTACGCTGCCGGGTGCGTTATTTCTCGGATGGGGCGGTGCTTGGTTCAAAGGAGTTCGTTCAGGGGTACTTCGAGAGTCATAGGGATCGCTTTGGAGCGAAGCGCCGGGACGGCCCTCGCAAGATGCGAGGCTCGGATTGGGAAGGGCTCATGTGCGTCCGCGATCTGAGACGAGACGTGTTTGGGTAGGCAAATTATAGGGACACGAATCTTTCTGGTCCGTACTCTTATCTTAAAAGTCGAGAGCGCAGCAAGCTTTCCATGTCTCGCCTGCCGTCGAGAATCGCGTGAATCAGCACTCGCTTCTCGTCGTGCTCATAAAGGATTCGGTAGGGTTTGTAGTGGATCTCATGAAAATCGAATATATCGACGCGTCTCAATTCTTTGGGGACGTGCCCTTTGTTCGGAGTCTTGCTTAAGCTATGACAGGTTGTCTCCAAATTGTCCAAGAGAGTGTTAGCCTTTGCAGGGGAGTCGTTATTCGCGACAAAGCGCCAAATGTCGAAGAGGTCTTCTTCCGCCTCGACAGTCAGACGTACCTTAGGCGCCATTTGCGTAGTCCGCAGCTCTGCGACGAACGGATTTGAAGGCCTGAGCTACTGTTTTAGGTCTGGTTCGTTCAGTTGATTTTTTGCTTTGAGTGATGATTCTTAGCAACGCCAGACTTTCCTGAGTATCCTCATAGCTTTTGAGGTCCTGGACAATCGCCTTCGCATAGCCATTTTGGGTTATGATCAAAGGCTTCCCGGTTTCCGCAACCTGTCCAATGGCTTCCGCGGTATGGGCTTTCAGATAGCTAATGGGTCTGGTGGATTCGCTAGTCTTCATACTATGGTACTAAATTATGTCTGAATTAAGCGCTAGTACTGGATCGGGTCAAACCTCTTCCTCCTTGAGGTCAATTGAAGATCGGTCACCTATTCCATCGGATCACACCCTGCTGCGATTTGGTGGAAGTTTGGAGAAATTCTACAATAAGAATGGCGGATCACCTCCCAAAATCGCATTCGCGTTGATTCTTTACAAATTCATCGCCAGTCTCTGTTCACCTTTTAATTTAACCCAATAGCTCCCCTATGAAATACCGTGCTCTTTTAATCTCTCTGTCGACCTTTCTAATGGTTGGTTCGATCCAAGCGAATGCAGCTGAAGTTCCTGACGGCGTGTGGGTTCGAGATGGCTACGAATTGACGGTTGTCGAGGACACGATCAAGAAACCGCGTTTCATGGCGCTGGATAAGGATGGCGTTTTGTATGTCAGCGTGATCGCCGAGGGAAAGATACTGGCCTGCCGGGACAAGGATGGCGACGGGAGTTATGAGTCTGTAACGCCTTTCATTGAGGGCAAGGATCCCAAAAGCAGGCTTCAAGGGGTTCAGTTTCACAATGGCTGGCTATATTTTGCCCAGCTGAATGCGATTTCCCGGGCCAAGGATACCGACGGGGATGGCAAGGCGGACAAGGTTCAGGAGATTCTAGGGGCCGACGATCTCCCTACCGGTAAAGCAACCGGGCATCGATGGCGGGCTCTGTTGATTCACAAGGGGCGGATCTACACGCATGTGGGCGATCAAGGCAATGCCACCGATGAACCGATCGACGCCTCGGAGCGGAAGAAAATCTGGTCCTTCGCCTTGGATGGGTCGGACAAGAAGCTTTATGCCTCGGGGATTCGCAATACCGAGAAACTGGTGGTCCGTCCGGGAACCGACGAGATCTGGGGAGTGGATCACGACGTCGACATGATGGGTTGGGAAATGGAAGGAAAACGCGACAGGAATTCCGGGGAAGGCCAGCCGATAACCGACCACAATCCGCCGGCTGAGTTGAACCATTACGAGGAGGGCAAGTTTTACGGTCACCCTTGGATCGTTGGGAAGATGGTGCCGAATCTATTGTTCATCGATCATCCCGATTTGATGAAGTACGCCCGCATGACGACGATTCCCGAATGGACCATGGCGGCTCACTGCGCGGCCAACTCGTTGACATTCTACAGGGGCAATAAGATTCCCAAAGGACATGGGGATGCATTTGTCGCCCAAAAGGGAGGCTGGAACGCCACCCAGAAGGTGGGCTATTGCCTATCGCGCATTCTATTCGAAGACGGCCGCCCCTACGGTGAGCAAAAGATGGTCGACTTTCTCAAGGGTGGCGAAGAAGTCCTAGGACGCCCAACCGACTGCATTCAGGCTCCTGACGGTTCCATCCTCTTTAGCGACGATACCGGCAATCGGATCTACCGCTTGCGATACGTAGGAAAGAAGAATTAACTCTGAGATACGGTTTGGAGGCTGAGACAGTGGTTTCTGTGAGTCGTTTCGGTGAGGCAGTTGGCCTGTAAATTGATTGAAGGACAAGTCGCTGACCTGTCGATTGGGAGGGGTTGTCACCTGGACGAGACGGTCTACATTTTGATTTCTCGATTGGCAGAGATGACTTTCTCGCGCACTTTAGTTGAAAGCTGAAGTGTGCTTCCAAAAAGGACAAATTCTGATTGGAGGGCCAGGTTAAAGGAAATGTTTCGATTGAAGTTTAAGAGTATCCGATTAGTGATGACGGAACCTGTATTGGTTCGGATTGCGGCTCTCGCTTTTATATTTCAGGTAGACATAAAAGCTTTCGCTCAAGAGACGCTTGCCTTCCCCTCAGCCGAAGGTTTTGGGGCTTATGCGAAAGGTGGACGTGGGGGCGATGTGTATACGGTTACGAATGTCGAGGACTCGGGGCCGGGGTCGCTGCGGGATGGGATCCGCTCGGCAAACGGGCCGCGTACGATCGTATTTGGCGTGTCGGGTTTGATTCGTCTCAAGTCGAAGTTGATCGTGGATAGCGACTACCTTACGATTGCCGGGCAAACGGCCCCAGGGGACGGTATTTGCCTTCGGGACTGTACCTTTGAAATCCGTGCGAGTCATGTGATTGTACGCTACATTCGTTCCCGCTTGGGCGATGAGGCGGGACAGGTTGCAGATGCTATATCGATCACCTCAGGACAAAACATTATTGTGGACCATTGCTCGGCAAGCTGGTCGGTGGACGAAGCCTTGTCCTGCCAGAGTGGCGAGGTCGATTTGCTAACGGTTCAATGGTGTATGATTTCGGAGAGCCTCCGCGATTCGATTCATGATAAAGGGGCGCATGGTTATGGAGGTATCATTGGAAGTCTTCGCCAAAGCTTTCATCACAACCTGTTTGCTCATCACAGTTCTCGAAATCCGAAAATAACAGGACGGAGGCACTGCAAGGTCGATTTCAGAAACAACGTAATTTATAATTGGGGTTATAACAGCTGCTATGATGCGACGGCGTCGCACGTGAACTGGGTCAACAATTACTACAAGGCTGGGCCTGCGACGAAACGTAGAGTCAGCGGGCGGATATTCCAGTTGAGCGACCAGGATATTGATCCCGGAGGACCGAATCGCCCGGAAGATTCCCTAAACTATGAAACTTCATTTTTTGCGAAAGGGAATTATGTATATGGCCATGAGAAGGTGACCGAAGATAATTGGGATGGCGGGATCGTTTTTGTAGACGGCGCAACTGAGGCGGCGAATCGGGCGGCGGTCGCGTTCGATTTTCCTGCGATAATCGAGCAAACTGCTGAGGAGTCGCTTCCGTTGGTTCTGGCAGGGGCGGGGGCTTCCTTAGTTCGGGATCGAATCGATTTGCGGATCGCTCACGAGGTCTCAACCGGAGAAGCTCGATTAGGAGAAAACGGACTGATAAACACTCATACAGATGTTGGGAGCTGGCCTCTGTATCGATCGAAAGAGGCTCCAAAGGATACGGATGATGACGGTATGCCCGATGCTTGGGAAACGGCACAAGGCCTGGATTTAAATCGTGCCTCGGATCGGAATGGGTTCGATCTGTCATCAGACTACACCAATCTCGAAGTTTATTTGAATGGGATTGTGGATGACTGGAAACACATTGTCCGGTAGATATTAGAAGGGGCGAGACAATCGTGATCTACGTATCACGGGCTTTTTTAGATTAGGCTAATGATCGTCTAATCCTACTAAAATAGTTTCGGTGGAATTCGGTTTCTCATGTGTTCATTGGTTCAGGGATCCCGTTTCTATCCAAAGCACTAACTCATGACCCCTTTAGCTTTTCGAAAGCAATCTTGCTGAACCGTCAAAACACACAAAAAATTCTAATTACGATACTAGACGCCGACTGAGGTCTAATATACACTGCGTGTGCTTTGATGAAATCTCGAACCTTGATAACCCTTTTCTGCGGCACCCTAGCAACCGTTGCATTGAAGTCTTCGGGCGACACATTGTCGTTCAATGAAGATATTCGCCCGATTCTCTCGGACCGCTGCTTCAAGTGTCATGGTCCAGACGCAGACAACCAGAAATCAGAGTTTCGATTAGACACGCGGGAGCATGCCATTGCGGATTTGGGGGACGACTTTTTTGGAATCGTTCCGGGTGATATCGAGGCGAGCGACTTGCACTGGCGTATTTGGGATGAGGAAGACGAGGACCGAATGCCACCGCCGGACTCGAACTTGTCGCTGACCGACGAGGAGAAGAAACTTCTCGATCGATGGATCGCGGAAGGGGCTACCTACGATACTCACTGGTCATTCAAGCCGCTGCTGAAGAGCGTGGAGGTTCCGGATCCGAAATCCGATTGGGCTCGCAACGAGATTGACCGCTTTATTGAGCAAGGCTTTGCGGAAGCGGCGGTGGTTCCGGCAGAGGAAATCTCGCGTGAGAAATGGCTGCGTCGGGTGAGTTTTGATCTTACGGGCCTGCCTCCCTCCATTGAAGACATCGAAGGCTTTTTGGCAGACGATTCAGAAAACGCTTACGAAACCGTGGTGGATCGACTGCTTTCATCCGATGCCTACGCCGAACGTATGACCAGTGAATGGCTGGATGTGGCGCGGTATTCAGATTCCAATGGCTACCAGCGCGATCACGAAAGACGGGTTTGGCCTTGGCGTGATTGGGTGATAGATGCCTTTCGCCAAAACATGTCCTATGACCAGTTTGTAACGACTCAACTGGCAGGAGACCTTATCCCAGACGCCACTCAGGATGACATTCTCGCGACGGCTTTTAACCGATTGCATGGTCATCTCATGGAAGGCGGTATCGTACCGGAGGAGTATCGTGTCGAGTATGTGGCAGATCGGACGCATACGTTTGGTTCCGCGTTTCTTGGATTGACGATGGAATGCGCCCGGTGCCACGACCACAAATACGATCCGCTGCCCACAAAAGACTACTATTCGCTCAGCTCGTTTTTTGCCAATATTGAAGAATACGGTCTCATTGCTTTTTTCTCAGACGCGGTCCCGACACCTGCTCTGTCCCTATCGAATGAAAAGGCAAACAAAGGCTTAGCAGAGGCCGAGGAAGAGATTGATACCCTTTCCGGGGAATTGGCGGCGGTTACCACATCGCCCGAGGCTAAGGCCGCGTTTGAGAAGTGGCTGGAGACGCAGCCCAAGCTCGACTGGCCAGGGCGTGTGGCATGGATCTCCTTTGACGAACGCGATGGTGAGAGCATTGCGAATGCCTCCGCTCCCGATGTACCTGCTAAGACAACAGAGCTCAATGTCCTGGTTTCTGGCGTAACCGGTAAGGCAATACAATTTACCGGTGAC
>CALDFV010000277.1 GCA_937942145.1 uncultured Opitutaceae bacterium | reverse complement strand
CCTAGCGGGCCATCTTACGGCTAGCCTAACGGGAAAGACTTCTCACGCGAATCGCATAGGCATTGGCCGGATTCTTGATCAGCAGTTGATCCACTTCATGTTCCTCGAAACCCGCTTTTTCTAAGGCCGGAACCAGGGATTGTTCAACAAATGTGAAGGGAGCAATGGCTCCCCCATCCTCCTCGCCGGGTCGGTACCAGCCAGCGTCTTGGGAGACGAGAACACGATTTAGAAACCCTGCTTCCTTCAAAGCCGAGATCCGTTCGACATTCGCCCGCAACAAGTTGGCGTTTTCTCTCAAATTGTCGATCGACACCCACAATCCCATTCGAGCCGCCCGGATCTGGTTTTCCGAATTGTCCCGGGTCGCATGGACCCAAATAAAGGCGCTAGGGTCCACCCTCTCCTCCTGTAGTATTTGCGTGATCTGAAATACCACTGGAGAGGGTCCCGTATGCGATGCGATGGTCAGTCCGGTAGCCAAATGAACCCGACAGGCGGCACGGATCAATTTTTCGTGCATAGCGCTCAGCTGGTCCTCGCGATCTACTCCGATCTTCAGAAATCCAGGTCGAATGCCCGTGTCCTCGATTCCCAGTTCAAATTCCTGCACCCACTTGTCGACTAATTCATTGATCGGCCAATCTTGGATTTTCTCTGGGATGAACTGGTTCTGTCGGGCCCCATAGTAGCCCACGTTCGTGATTAGGTTGAGTTCGCTCAGTTCAGACAGTCTTCGAAGCAGTCGAGGATCCCTTCCCAAAAACGCGGGGGTACACTCGAAGATTGATTGGTAACCGAGATCCTTTACTGCCATCAAACGTGGCAGCATCACCGATATCACTTCCTCGCGATCCCAGCGATGATAGCCACTTTCTTCAGCACCGATAAAATCCACCAGCACATGCTCATGGCTTAGGGTTTTACCGAGTTCTGCGACCGGAATGGACCCTCTCACCGTCATAATGGACCCTTCGAGCTCTGCAGCATGACCGCTATAATTGGAGAGTAAGATCGCCCCCACCGCGCACAATTTGTTTAGAGGATTTCTCATGTTCATGTGTCAGTATGTGTGACACACGCTCAATCAACTCGCAACCTCACAACAGGTCACGGTGGCTAAAAGGTTTATTTTAAGCAGCACACATTAATAAAAATCGCTCATCAAAATGTTTGATAAAGTTGTCAGGCAGAGAATCCTGCGCTATCGCCGCGTTATAAGATGATCCCTATTGAACGCATATTTCGACTTTCAGCCTTCCTAAGCCTTCTCGTTTTCGTTCCTGCCAAAGGGGAAACCGTCAACTACGCCGGGGACGTTCTTCCTATTCTGTCCGGCAAATGTTTCGATTGCCATGGACCGGACGAGGCCGCCCGCGAGGCTGACCTGCGCTTGGACACACCGGAAGGCGCCTATGCGGACTTGGAAGGAATCGTCGCCGTGGTGCCGGGTGATCCCGATGCGAGCGAGCTGATTTACATGATCAATTCCGAACATTCGGAAGAGCGAATGCCTCCACCAGAAAGCAAAAAGGAGCTCAGCGCGGAAGAGAAGAACACCCTATTTCAGTGGATCAAAGAAGGAGGGAAATACGATAAGCATTGGGCCTTTGAAATTCCCAAGAAAGTCCGTGTTTCGAAAAAGACCCATCCCATTGACGCGTTTGTTCACGAACGCCTTAAAGTTGAGGGAATCGAGCCTTCTCCTGTAGCGGATCCCGCCACCTTGCTGAGGCGGCTTTTCCTGGACTTAATCGGTCTCCCTCCGAGCCCAGCCGAGATAGACAACTTCCTTTCATCCTACAAAAAGAGCCCTACGAAAAGTGTGGAAAATCTGGTCGATGACCTGATGCAGCGTCCCGCGTTTGGCGAAAAATGGGCCCGTCACTGGCTCGACCTCGCTCGCTATGCCGACACGAACGGTTTCGAAAAGGACAAAATGCGCGACCAATGGATCTATCGGGAATGGGTTATCAACGCCTTGAACGACGACATGCCCTACGACCAGTTCCTGATCGAGCAGCTCGCTGGAGACCTTCTTCCCAACGCGACGCAGGACCAAATCATTGCATCCGGATTTATGCGAAATGGGATGGTCAACGAGGAAGGAGCCATCATTCCCGAAGAATTTCGGATCAAAGGAGTCTTTGACCGGGTTGATTGCTTTGGGAAAGCCACATTGGGACTTACCCTGCAGTGCGCCCAATGCCATTCACACAAGTACGATCCGATCTCCCACGAAGAATATTTTGGCTTGTTCTCGTTTTTCAATGACACGCACGAAGCCCAATCCTGGGTCTACTCCGATGCCCAGCTGCAAGAGATCGAGGATATCAAACGCAAAGTGTCTGAACTTGAGGACCAAATTAGGAATGAAATTCCGGATTGGCAAAACCGGCTCGCTCATTGGGTATCCGTAAATCAAACCAAGAACTCGAAATGGAAGATCTGGGACACCAGCCTTCAAGACTGGGAGGGCGGTCTAAACCACCCCGAAGAACTCCCTGATCATAGTATCCTCATACAGGGCCATCCCACGGTGACCGGCGTTACCTTGATTGAAGGCAAATCGAGTCTCCCCATGATTACGGGAATGCGCCTTGAGGCGCTCACACATGGCGACCTCCCCTTTCGCGGACCCGGTCGCAGCTACTGGGGCACGTTTGCGATTAGTGAATGGGAAGTCTATCGCAAATGGCCAGGCGAAGAAGAGTGGACAAGGGTCGATTTACAAGAAGCCTGGGCGGATTTCAATCCACCGGTCAGTGGCCTCAAAGACTACTTTCACCATAAAACGAAGGACCCCGACAAGGAACGCCGTATCGGTCCCGCAAAGTTCCTTGCCGATGGAGACGATAAAACGGCCTGGGGCCCCGATCGCGGCCCGATCGTTCGGCACACAGAGTCTGTTGCGAGCATCCAATTCAAGGAGCCTCTTGCCATGCCAGAGGGAAGTGAGATTCGAGTGCGACTGATTCAGAATCACGGAGGTAGCTTGAATGGCCGTGACAACCAGCAGCTTGGCAGATTGCGCTTCTCATTAACCGACTCCACCAATCTGGAAGTTCCCTCCCACGACCACGCGGTCACGTTGGCCCTGCAAAAGGCTGAAAAGGACCGAAGTGGGGAAGACTCGACTACCCTATTCCGAGCCTGGAGGAAAAGTGCTGAAGAATTTTGTGAAATCAACGAGCAAATCGCATTGCTGGAATCAAAGTACCCCGAAGCAAAAACTAGTGTTCTCCACACCATGGATACAGAATCCGATTTCAAGCGAATCACTCGCCTCCTCGAAAAGGGTGAATGGAACAAACCAACCTTCGAAGTTGAGCGCCAAATCCCGGCCATCCTAAATCCACTTGACGTAGAAAATCCGACACGCCTGGATCTCGCTCGCTGGGTTACGAGCGAAGACACCCCTCTAACGGCTCGCGTTCACGTAAACCGGATCTGGCAGACCTTGTTTGGAGAAGGGCTCGTTACAACCCCTGAGGATTTTGGAACCCGCGCTCCGATTCCCGAATACCAGAACATCCTCGACTGGCTCGCTGTTGACTTTCTCGAAACCGGTTGGAGCCAAAAACGACTGATCAAGAGTATCGTATCCAGTAAGACCTATCAGCAGAGCTCCCGCAATCGACCTGATCTGCAGGAGAAAGATCCCACAAACCGGCTACTTGCTCGCGGTCCACGATTTCGAGCCGATGCC
Source organism: uncultured Opitutaceae bacterium (assembly GCA_937942145.1). Taxonomy (GTDB): domain Bacteria; phylum Verrucomicrobiota; class Verrucomicrobiia; order Opitutales; family Opitutaceae; genus Pelagisphaera. The sequence goes on along the minus strand of CALDFV010000277.1, from coordinate 3,784 downwards.
GAGGTGATACGCGACATCGCTCTCTACACTTCAGGGTTAATGAACCCCAAAATCGGGGGCCCCAGCATTTTCCCGCCCATACCCGAAACAGTCATTAACGATAACTATTTCATACCAGAGTATTGGAAAGAAACGACTGATGAGAACCGCTATCGTCGATCCCTATATATTTTCCGGAAACGGGCGATGCCAGATCCAACGTTGGCATCCTTCGACGCGCCGAATGCGGATATATCTTGTGTCAGGAGAGTCCGAACCAACTCCCCTCTTTCCGCCCTCACCTCACTCAACGAGCCTATATTCGTCGAGTCCGCGAAGGCGCTTGCGCTCAGGATCCTTAAAGAGGGAGGGAACGACGACAAATCCCGGATCAATTATGGATACCTGCTCACTACGGGTCGACCCGCAAAGGAACTCGAAATTCGGGAAATCAATCGCCTGATCGACGAGCAAAGCGAACGCCTTGCGGATGGGTGGCTGGACATTCAGGAAATCGCATTCATCGATACGGGAAATCCACCCCAATTGCCAAACGGTATTTCGCCACGAGAATTGGCCTCCTGGGCGATTGCCTCTCGAGTGCTGCTGAATTTGGATGAAACTTTAACCAAGAACTAGACGTCATGGAAAACGAAATACGCAAGGAATTGGGGACGCTTCAATCCCGCCGCTGGTTTCTCCGTAATTGCGGAGTGGGCATGGCGGGTATCGCTCTGAATTCACTCTTCTCAAACAACGCTATCGGGGCGACTACCCAAGACCCACTTTCACCACGACTGCCGCACTTTGCTCCCACTGCCAAGCGCGTCATCTACATTTTCCAAGCCGGAGCTCCGAGCCATATTGATCTTTTTGACCACAAGCCGGAATTGGTCAAACGGAACGGCGAGCTTCCTCCGGCCGAGCTCCTTGAGAATTATCGAGCCGCCTTCATACACCCCAATTCAGCGCTTCTCGGAACTAAATACGATTTTTCCCGCCATGGGAAAAGCGGCATAGAGATCAGCAATCTCCTGCCGCACATCAGCAGGCATGTGGATGACCTCTGTTTTATCCGCTCCATGCAAACCGACGCGGTCAATCACGCGCCCGCTCAGATAATGCTTAGCACGGGACACTCTGAATTCGGCCGCCCATGTCTCGGATCCTGGACCCTTTACGGGCTTGGCAGCGAGAGCGAAGACTTGCCCGGCTATGTCGTCTTAAACAGCGCCAAAGGTACTAGTGGAGGCGCAAGCAACTATGGGTGCGGATTTCTCCCTTCCGTTTACGGAGGCGTTCCTTTTCGCAATAAAGGCGATCCTATACTCTACTTGTCCAACCCAAAAGGATACGATAAAGCGGCCCAACGGGCTGCCCTTGACACGCTAAAACGTCTCAATCAACAAACCTTGGATGACATGGCTGACCCTGAGACAGCTACCCGTATTCAAGCTTATGAGACCGCCTATCGATTGCAGTCAAGCGCTCCCGAACTAATGGATCTTTCTCAGGAATCTCAAGCGACTCTCGATGCCTACAATATAAAGGATGTCAAAGAGACCAGCTTCGCCCGAAATTGCCTTCTGGGACGTCGACTGCTCGAGCGAGACGTGCGCTTTGTGCAACTGTTCCATGAAGCCTGGGATCAGCACAGTAACCTGGACAAGAGTTTGAGGAAAAACTGTCTGGACACGGATCAGCCATTCGCTGCACTCATTCAGGACCTCAAGGATCGAGATATGCTGAAGGATACGCTCGTCGTCTGGGGAGGTGAATTCGGACGTACGCCGATGGCTCAAGGTACTGACGATGGACGAGACCATCACAACCGCGCTTTTACCATGATGCTAGCCGGTGGAGGAATCAAAGCAGGCATCGTACACGGGGCCACAGACGACTTCGGGTTCAATGTTGTCGAAAATCCCGTACACGTACACGATCTAAATGCGACCTTGCTGCACACTCTCGGATTTGACCACGAACGCCTCACGTATCGATTCCAAGGACGCGACTTTCGACTAACGGATGTCCACGGAAACGTGGTTAAAGATATATTGGCCTAACACCACTGCCGTAGGATCGGTTTTGCACCACGATCAGTAATATGAACACCGCGGTGTGAAACCGCTCCTACAAATTCGTCAATTTTTCGGACTCAATCGGGCGAGGGCATTTTTCCTTGGGCCCGTCGAGCCCTACCCACAATGCCAGAGCGTCTAACCAAAAGCTCAAGTCTGGTCTCCTACAAACGAAATTTTCGCTACCCGCTTCTGCAAAGATAAGCGACTGACCCATTTGATGAATGCTCTCCAAAGGCTCAACCGGGACTTCGAGCCTCACCTCACACAAGCTAAGTTACAATACCGTTAGCGTTACAGAGTCCTCAGTATATCCAATTTTAAACTTCAGTCCACTCGCAGTTTCTACCTCCGATTTTTCGTTGGTAAAGGAACCCGAAAGAGACTTCGATTTTAGTACGGTATACTTTTTGCCTGAGACGATACTTGTCTCATCTTCGATAAGCACTTTTAGCCCACCTGAAATGACGGCTTTACCCTCCACGGTGAAGAGACTGTTCTTGTCTTCCTCAAACTCAATTAGAAGCATAGAATCAGGAAACGAAATATAATCTGACTTTACGACGATACCAGGTACAACGTTGTCCACGTAACCATTGTTATACAAAGCAGTCCCTACCGTTCCACTACCTGAAAGCAACGCTCCAGATTGCACGTCCAGCCAGCGATTGGAAGCAATTGTCGCATCATCAAAATAGAGCGCTCCATTTGTGGACAACTGTATCTCGTTTCGCCCCGTTAAGGTCACGCCCTCTTCAACAAAAACTTCCTGAATCTGATTCGCTCCCTTAATTTCGAGACTCAAAAACTCTAGGTCGGACGCAACCACGGCGTCCCCTCCAGCGTCCACAGTCGCAGTCCAGGAAGCCTGTGGCGCGCCATCCTCCGACATGTAGACCAATCCAGCATTCTCGTAATTATAATCCGACCAATTTCCTGCGATGCTGGCATCGGCCTGATCGTCGCCAATCCATCGATGGTAAGTATTCGCAAATCCCTTCGGTTCCGCTACACGCTCTTTCAATAGGATGGCATTCAGTTCTTCAACCATCGCTGAGTGATTCGACGCGATATCTTTGGATTCGCTGGGATCTTGGCTGAGATTGAACAAGGCCAAACCCGCTTTAGCACGAACCAGCTTATAATCACCCCGAATAATTGACTGCCCATTTCCTGCTTCGTGGATGACAAACTCGCGTTCTCGCTGATACCCATTTCCGGTCAAAGCGGGCGCGATCGACACACCGTCTAATCCCACAGGGACATCCACACCCGCCAGTTCGCTGAAGGTCGGCAGCAGATCGGTCACATCCAACACTCGATCAACGCTCGTACCCGGTTTCAGCTTAGAACTAGAGCTATATGCTTTGGGTAATCGCATGAGAGTGGGAATTCGGATACCACCTTCTTGGATTCTTCCCTTCTGGCCGCTAAGATGGGCATTCGATTTGAACTCGGTCATACTCTTATCTCCCGGCCCGCCGTTGTCCGATTGAAAAACAATAAGAGTCTTTTCCAAAACCGAATCGGAGCTATCTCTATCTCCATTCGGATCCTTGAGCGCTTCCAAAATATTCCCGAAATGGCCGTCGATACGTGTAATCATCGCCGCCCACTGCTTCGCCTGATCGCTGAGCGAATCGAACCAGGGAAACTCCCGATAGGCCTGGTCCCACTCAGGTAGTTGCTCTACTTCCCTGAATGGGGCATGCGGAACTTGGCTC
>CALDFV010000276.1 GCA_937942145.1 uncultured Opitutaceae bacterium | reverse complement strand
TTTGCGAGACCGAAATTCTTTAACGCGTTTTCGTTTTTCGATGTCGTAGAGAACGGTGAACACCTTTCCCGTTTCGGGATCTCGATCATTGAAGAAAAACTGTGAATCAGGAGCATCGGGATTCCAGTAGAACATGGTCCCCTGCTGGGGATTCCAGCCTTGGGTCTGCTCGAGGATTTCAATGGCGTAGTTGTTGTGGGTATCGATCAGAAGCACATCAGCCGGCTCGCCTTTTCCGGGGAGATGGTCATGGAAGGTTGATTGTAGGGCGACGATGTACCGTTCGTTGCCGTTCCAGGGAATATTCTGAACATGACCGATGTAGCCAAAGAAGGTATGCTTCGTGCCGTGCGTGATCTGTTCGACTTTCAGTTTCTCGGAGGCCTGGCCCCGGAGGAGGATGGGAGATATTGCGAGAATGAGAAGGTAGGGGGCTAAGCGTTTCATAAGGCGATGCCAAATAACTTGAGTTGACAGTTTTGAACCGCGAAGTTCACGGAGGGACGAGGTGATAGTCAAAAGCGGTATTAACCACAGAAAGCGCAAAAGTCACAAATGAATTAGGCACCAATAAGTGAAGCAGTCGTCAAAAGTGTTTTGTGCTATTTGTGGCTTTTGTGGTAAAATATCTCTGTTCCTGCGCGGGCTCTGTGGTTTAAGTTTTTTTAGATCGGCTACTTGTATTCAGTCAGAACCTTGCGCTCTTTGACGGGATACCATTCCTCGATCATTTTTGCCATGCGGGCAACGACTCTCGGGTGCTTGCCGGCCAGGTTGGTCTTTTCGTGAGGATCCGCTATCAAATCAAAAAGCTGCGGGCGTTTCTCATCTCTAGGGTGGGTGGTTTTGTATCGGTTTACTTCACCGTCATAGGTGAGAAGAAGTTTCCATTTTCCTTCGATGCACCAGCGGAAGAGAAGAGAGGCCTCAGGGTTTTCGATGTCGGCGATGTCGTGGGCAAAGCTCTCTCCGTAAATAGCTTTGCGCTCGATTTTCGAACCGGATTTCATGTGGTCCAGGAGGTTGAGTCCGGGGACAGGAATCGAAGGTTGCCTTGCTCCTGCTGCCGCAAGCGTAGTCGGGAAAATATCAATACTGCTTACGAGTTCATCGCGAAATTCAGGCTTAAGTGTGCCGGGCCAGGAGTAAAGAGTCGGTTGACGGATACCACCTTCGTAAGGGGTCTGCTTCGAACGAGCATCATACCCATTCCTCTCTGGGTGCTGGATCCAGCCATTGTCGCCCACGTAGACAATGAGGGTGTTTTCGCGGATACCCTTCTTCTCCAGATAGCCCACTAAGTCGCCGCAGGTCTCGTCCCACCACTCGATCATCGCATAGTACTTCGCAATGGTGAGGGGGTGGTCGTCTTTGTATTTGTCCAAAAGTCTCGCCGGAGGGTTGTGGGGCGTGTGCGGGAGAAAGGCGGCATACCACATGTAGAAAGGCTTATCCTCTTCGACTGCTAAATCGATGAAGTCGAAACACTCTTTTAATCCTTCCCGGCCAATTTTTAGTCCATCATCGCCATGCCGACCGCCAGGTTGGGGAAAGCCTCGAGTCATGCCGTGAGTGAATCCGCCTCGCGTATAGTTGCCCTCCCACCACTTGCCGCTTTGATGGCTCAGGTAGCCTTGCTCTCCTAGGAGTTCGGGAAGCGTATCGAATCCGTCAATATATGAAATGAGTTGGGCTCTGCGAGCGTTGTAGAGAGCGGAGTCCCTTTCCGCGTATTTGGGAGACGGGTCGTTTCCGGTTACGCCGTGGCGATGCGCGTAGTGTCCGGTCGCTAAAGTCATCAGGGAAGGACGGCACAACGCGGTGGGTACATACCCTCGAGGGAAGACGATGCTCTCGGTCGCGAGTTTATCGATGTGTGGCGTGCGGACGTGGGGGTGTCCCATGAACGCGTAGTCATTCCAGGCTTGGTCGTCACTCAGCAGAAGAACGACGTTAGGCTTGTCAGCTGCGGGGGTTGCAGTTGAGAAAAAACCAAAGATTAGAAAGAGTAAGGAAGTTCGAATACGGCTTTTCATTGAAAAATTCATTTAGGGGTGAAGTACGGCGTGCTTAACAAGCTGATCAATCGGGCTGTGAGGTCAATCTTTAGCGACTGCCTGTGAATTAATCAAAAGCGGTCACAGGCATTTATTTGAACTGTTGTCGAAAGAGTCGGATTATCGCAAAGAGATGAGCAAGTCTTTGCTTTCCACTTGATCGCCCACTTGGACAGCGATCTGGTCGATTACCCCGTCTTCCTGAGCGTATACGGTGGTTTGCATTTTCATTGCTTCCAGAATCGCGAGTTTGTCGCCCTTCGCTACTTTGGTGCCCACTGTTACCGAAAGACTGCTTACCATGGCGGGTATCGGCGCGCCGATCTGTTTAGAATCGGCAGAATCCGCCTTTACGCGGCGCTTCGATTCGATGGTAACCGAGGTATCCGTGATAACGCATTCACGGGCTTTACCGTTGAGCTCGAACGTTAGAATACGCTCCCCATCGTCGTTAGGTTCGCTCACGTAGATTAGTTTGACGATAAGTGTTTTACCTTCCTCGATTTCGACGGATATTTCTTCACCCGGCTTTAGCCCATAAAAGAAGGCCGGTGTAGGGAGACCGGATGCCTGCCCGTATTTCCTTATCGAGGACACGAGGCTTTTGAAGACATCCGGATACATGAGGTACTCCCAGAGTTCATCATCGGTGCACTTGCGTTTCGTGATCGCCGTAACTTCCTCTCTCACTTTGTCGAAGTCGACCTTGGTGGCACGAGCGCCGGGACGGCCCTTGTGAGCCTTGCGGTCTCCGAGCACGACCTTCTGCACCGCCTTGGGCCAGCCGCCCATAGGTTGGCCTAGCCCACCGGAGAGCATGTCAACGACCGACTCGGGGAACGAAGTTCCCTCGGGCAGGTTCACCATGTCTTTGGGCTCTACGCCTTTGGTGAGTAGAAACATCGCTAGATCGCCCACTACTTTACTGCTAGGGGTCACTTTTACGATGTCTCCAAGAATCTGGTTCACCTCTTCGTAGTAGCGAACGACTTCGGTCCAGCGGGCTCCCAATCCAAGAGCTCGCGCCTGCTCGCGCAAATTCGTGTACTGTCCACCTGGCATTTCGTGCTTGTAGACTTCCGCGGTACCAAATTTTGGGCTGGTATCAAAAGGCTCGTAGAATTGGCGAACTGCCTCCCAATAGATGGAGAGCTGGTTAAGGTAATCTTGGTCGAGCCGGGTGTCCCGTTTGTCGCCTGCGAAAGCCTTTACGATCGAATTCAGGTTCGCTTGCGCAGTAAGGCCGGATAGGGAAGCGATGGATAGATCCACGACATCGACGCCGGCTTCGGCGGCTTTAACGATCGATGCGGAAGCGATACCACTGGTGTCGTGGGTGTGGAAGTGTACGGGAATAGCGATCTCCGAGCGTAGCGCTTTGATTAATTTGTAGGCTGCTTTAGGGTGGCAAAGACCGGACATGTCTTTGAGCGCCAGGGTGTGAGCCCCCATGTTCTCAAGCTCCTTGGCGAAAGAGACATAGTATTCCAAGGTGTATTTGTCGCGATCGGAATCTAGAATGTCGCCTGTGTAGCAAACGGTGGCCTCGCAAATCGATCCAGTGTCTTTTCGCACCGCTTCCATCGCAACCTTGAGATTGGGCAGGTAATTGAGCGAGTCGAAAATCCGGAATATATCCATGCCGGCTTCCGCGGAGTGTTTTACGAATCCGCGAATTACATTGTCGGGATAATTTGAATACCCAACGCCATTGGCGCCGCGTAGAAGCATCTGAAAACAGACATTGGGGATTTTCTCCCTGAGGTCCCGCAGCCGCTGGAATGGATCTTCCTGCAAAAAGCGCATGCACGTGTCGAATGTCGCGCCACCCCAGCACTCGAGACTGTAGAGGTTGTGGGCGTGTTGGGCAATGCTGTCAGCCACACGGAGCATGTCGAAAGTCCGCAAACGAGCGGCAAGGAGCGACTGGTGGGCATCCCGCAGCGTCGTGTCGGTAATCAAAAGTCTGGATTGCTTGCGAGTCCACTCGGCGAATTTTTCCGGCCCGTGCTTTAAAAGATAGTCGCGCGTTCCTTCGGGTTTTGGGGCCTTTGGATCGTAGGCCGGAGTAATGACCGGGAGGCTCATTGAGGGAACTGGACGGTTCTTTACCTGAGGATTCCCGTTCACAATCGTTTCGCCGAGCAAATTGAGGAGCTTGGTAGCTCGGTCGCGTCTGCGATGGAATTTGAAGAGCTCCGGCGTCGTATCGATCAAAGTAGTGATCGCCTCTCCGGACCTAAAAGTGTCGTGGTGAATGACGTTTTCAATAAACGGGATGTTTGTCTTGACCCCGCGTATGCGCATCTCCCTTAAACCACGATCCATTCGCTGAATGGCTAAGTCGAAGGTACGGGCGGATGCGGTCAGCTTTACCAAGAGAGAATCGTAGAAGGGCGTAATAACCGCTCCCGTTTCCCCCATGGCGCCATCCAAGCGAATGCCAAAGCCAGCGGCGCTTCGGTAGTTGACGATCTTGCCATAGTCGGGCGCGAAATTGTGTTCTGGATCTTCCGTAGTGACACGGGCCTGAATCGCATAGCCATTTCTCGGTATATCGTCCTGTTGCGGAATTCCAATCTCGTCGCTGAAGAGTGAGTGCCCTTGGGCGATTAGCACCTGGCTGCGTACGATGTCGATACCGGTTATGACCTCGGTAACTGTATGCTCAACCTGGATACGAGGATTCATTTCGATGAAGAACCACTCGTTCGTGTCAGAATCGAGAAGAAACTCAACGGTTCCGGCGCTGTAGTAGCCGATCGATTTAGCAATTTTGACGGCAGCTTCGCAGAGTTCGAGACGAGTCTTCTCTGGGAGTCCGACGGAAGGGGCGACTTCCACTACCTTCTGGTGGCGGCGTTGTACAGAGCAGTCGCGCTCGTGAAGGTGGACGACGTTCCCGTGCTTGTCTCCGAGTATCTGCACTTCGATGTGCTTGGCCCGTTTGATGTAGCGTTCAAGAAAAACGGCAGAGTTGCCGAAAGCGCGTTCGGCCTCGCCCTGCGCTTCTTCGAGGAGCGATTTCAGGTCTTTGGGATCGTCGACGACCCGCATTCCGCGACCCCCTCCGCCGAAGGCAGCCTTAATGATGAGAGGAAAGCCAATTTTGTGCGCGAGCTTAATCGCCTTTGAAGAATCTGCGACGGGATCGGGTGTTCCAGGGAGCGTGGGAACATTGGCGCCTTCTGCAATTTTGCGGGCTTCAATCTTGTCCCCCATGCGTTCGAGCAGCTCCGCATTGGGACCGACAAAGGTGATTCCGTTCTCTTCGCAAGATCGCGCGAAGTGGGCATTCTCAGAGAGGAATCCATAGCCCGGATGAACGAGGTCGACCTTCTTTGCTTTGGCAAGGTCGATGATGTCAGGAATGTCTAGGTAGGCGGCTACTGGGCCTTTTCCTTGGCCGATGAGATAGGCTTCGTCTGCTTTGAAGCGATGGACTCCGAAACGATCCTCATTCGCGTAGATTGCTACGGTGCGGTAGCCCAGTTCAGTCGCGCTGCGAAAAATGCGAACGGCAATTTCGCTACGGTTGGCGGCAAGAAGTTTCTTCATTGGATAATCGTCAAAAATGAGGCGAACAAATAGAAATGCGGGTCCCTCGTCGTCTGTCAATTCAGGGTGGAGCCTAGAGAGTGATTATCGACTAATTCGATTGACCGCGACTAGGACGATTCCATCTAAGCTTTGTACAAAAACGACGGTTGGTTGGTTGGGTGTTGGGTTAGCTGATAAGCTTTCGCATTAAGGGACAGCGCTCGCGCTGTGCCGCAGAAGAAAGTTTTTAGCCCAGCCTATGCGACAGGGCGCAACAGTCTTCGCCTCTCAGGATCTTCCGAAACAAGGAATTTTGGTCTTAGGTAGAAGCTCCGATTAGCCGGGGCGGTTCCCCATCGTGCTTATCGCCCAGACTTGCAGGGGCGATTTTAAGTCCCGAGGAAATCGGACCCGCTGGATCGCGGTATAAAACCGCTCCTACGTTGGATTCTTTTCACCTTGGGTCGCCCGCGGTAATGCGATGGGCTTAGAGAGTGCCGCGCCGCCGTTCCGGTCCTCGAATACCAGCAAGTGGATGCTCTCCTTCGTGCATTTGCTATTGAGTCCGTCCGGTTTCTATTTGAGAAAGGGGCTTCTATCTTTTGAAAAACCTGCACTTATCTCACCATGCTCACTCGATTCGCCCTTTTAATATCTATCCTTGCTATGACTTTTGGTTGCTCTTCCGGTCCTGACTCAGAAACCGCCTCCAGCAAGGCGCCCCTGCTGCGACATGTCGTACTGTTTAAGTTTAAGGATGAGGCAACCGATGCCCAGGTGGGCAAGATAGTGGAAGCCTTTGGGGAGTTGCCCTCAAAGATTCCGTCGATTGTCGAGTATCAGTGGGGTACCGATGTGAGCATTGAAGGAAAGGCCAATGGGTTCACGCACTGTTTTCTAGTGAGTTTTGCTGATGATGCGGGCCGGGCAGAGTACTTGCCACATCCGGATCATAAAGCGTTTGTCGATCTGCTGCTTCCCTCTCTAGACAAGGTAACAGTGGTCGACTTTTTCGCTACGGACGCGCAGGGAGCGACTGATACGGATGGAAAGCTGCGCCATGTTGTGCTTTTTGATTTCAAAGACGGAACGACCGAAGGATCGCTGGAAGCGATCGAGACGAAATTCACTTCCTTGCCGGGGGATATCCCGGAGATCGCTGGCTACGAGTGGGGCACTAACAACAGCCCGGAAGGATTGGATGATGGATACAGCCATTGCTTTCTCGTCACTTTTGACGACGAAGCGGGCCGAGGTGTGTACATCCCGCATCCGTCCCACAAAGAGTTTGGCGGAATCGTGCGACCCAACGTCGAGAAAGTACTCGTATTCGATTTCTACAACGGAAAGTAGGGGAACGATGTGCTCAGCGATCGTGAACGATTGGACGAAGATGGGTAGCTCAGTGCTTTAGCCTGAGTTTCCCAAGTCATTAGTCCGTGACTTGGACTATAGCATCTGCGTAGTGTAGCTGGAATGTCGCAGAAATTTGAAGCGTTCCTATTTGATCTCGATGGGACTTTAGTGGACTCGAATGGAATCGTTGAGCGAGTCATGGAAGCATGGTGCCAGCAAAATGGGGTTTCGTATTCTGAGATAAAAGACAGTAATCACGGGTCGAGATCGGTCGACACGGTTGCGGCAGTGGCTCCCCATCTCGACGCGGTGCGGGCGGCGGCTG
>CALDFV010000275.1 GCA_937942145.1 uncultured Opitutaceae bacterium | reverse complement strand
AGACACGGCTTTTATCGTTCTTTGGGCGATCCAAGGCTACTGGATTGCGGTCGGAATGTTTACCGTTTTCACGGTAATGGCCGCATTGGGATTATTGAGCTGGAGGAAGGAACTCGCGAAACATGCCAACCCCATCAAATAAGGTCCGCCGCATCGTTTTCATCGGGGCGGAATGTACAGGAAAAAGCACCATCGCTCGGGCCGTCGCAGAGCACTTTGGCGAACCTTGCTCGGATGAATACGTGCGCCAGCATGTCAAACAGCTCGATCGGCCCCTCGACGAATCCGACCTCGAACCCATCGCCCAGGGACAGATTCGGCTCGAGGATGCCGCCTATGCGAAGGCGGCCCGATACGTTTTCCACGATACTAATCTCCTCTCATCGATCCTCTACGCAGAGCATTATTTCAACACGTCTGTTCATTGGGTCAACGAACGGTTTCTTAGCCGCGTCTACGATCGATACTTCTTCTGCCAGCCCGACATTCCCTGGAAAGCGGATCCAGGCCAGCGCGTCAGCCCGCAAGAACGCGAGAGACTGCACAAGCAGTTCGAATCGATTCTAGAGCGCTTTCGAATCCCTTACATCACTCTCGAGGGATCATCAGAAAAACGATTGAACACCGTTCTGGAAACGCTCACCTGACTCGCCGATCGGCTCCTGGTGGTTTAGAAATCGAAGACGGCCGGCACTCCTATTAACTTCACCTGAAAACGCAGGGGAGCAAGTACCCCAAAGCGAACAACTCACTGCCGCATCCACAATTATGCCAAAAACGATTGCCCTCACGATCCAGAATTCCTTCTGCAATTTGCATGAAACACTTTTTTCAGCTAAACGCAAACCGGCGAGTTATCAGAATTCGTATCCATTAAATCGGCCATGTAAGCCCACCACTTCTTGAAGATTTCTGTCTCTGGCAGCTGATTCGTCGTATGGTCGTCCGAAAACTTCTGCACCGCGAAAAGCGTCAGAGTCTCTTCATCCAGAAATATCGAGTAATCGGATACAATCGCCCCCTAGAGCTCCGACGACAATTCGGGCCAAATCTCATCGTGTCGCTTTTTATATTCATCCTCGAAGCCAGCAACAATTCCTCTGGACAGGTGCATTCCTAGATATATCTTTTCGTAAGTTTCTCGGTTGCGACGATCAGGAATCATGTCCTCGATCGCAGGTATCAAATTGCCTGTTCGCAAATTGACACACCACGCTCCCACGGTAAATTTCATTCACTATGAACATCTATAACCTTCCCAATGCCCTTCGCCACGAAGGTGGACTCACCCGCCGTCTCTTTCTGGCCTACGCCGCTTCCCTTTCATCGATCCCTCTCCTAAGCCACTACGGCTCCGCCAATCCGGCTCACGACTTTACCAACGATCCCTTCACCCTCGGCGTAGCGTCCGGTGACCCCGATCACGAAAGCGTCATCCTCTGGACCCGCCTCGCTCCCAAGCCCTTAGAACCGGGCGGCGGCATGCCCAAGACTCCGATCGAGGTTCATTGGGAGATCGCCGAAGATAACTCCTTCAAAAAAATCGTCCAATCGGGCAAGGTCACCGCTACGCCGGAACTCGGTCACTCCCTCCACATCGAGCCCCGCAACCTCAAGCCAGACCATTGGTATTCTTATCGTTTCAAGTCCGGCGACGCCATCAGTCCCGTCGGCCGCACCCGGACGCTCCCTGCACCCGACTCCTCACCGGACAAACTCCGCTTTGCCGTCACCTCCTGCCAGAACTTCGAACAAGGCCTCTTCACCGCCTACCAACAAATGGCCGCCGACAGGCCCGATTTTGTCTTTCACCTTGGCGACTACATCTACGAATATGCCGGAATAAACGGCAAAGTCCGCACCCACCAAGGGCCCGAAATCGAATCCCTAGACCAATACCGTATCCGCTACGCCCAATACAAAGGCGACAAGGATCTCCAGGCTATGCACGCCGCCTGTCCATGGTTCGTAACCTGGGACGATCACGAATTCGACAACAACTGTGCGAACGATATTTCCGAACATGAGGGAATCGATACCGCCAAATTCCTCATCCGCCGAGCCAACGCTTATCAAGCCTACTATGAGATGATGCCTCTCCGCACCTCTTCGCTTCCCGTCGGCCCCGACATGACTCTTTATCGCAAGGGGAGCTTCGGCACTCTTGCCGAATTCTTCATTCTCGATACCCGCCAATACCGCAGCGACCAACCGAACGGCGACCGACATAGTCCCCTCAACGCCGACGCCACTAACCCAAGACAAACCCTCCTCGGCAAAACCCAACGGAAGTGGTTATTCGATTCCCTATCCCGCTCCAAAGGCAAGTGGAACATCCTAGCCCAACAAGTCATGATGGCTCTCGTCGATCGCTCGAAGGCTAACTCACCAGCCGCCTACTCCATGGACCAATGGCCCGGCTACGCTCACGAACGAAAAGTTCTCCTCAAGCACCTACGGAACCACAAAATCAACAACCCCGTAGTTCTCACCGGCGACATCCATTCGAACTGGGCCAACGAACTCCGCGTTGACGACTTCAAGACCGAACAAGCTCTCGTGGCCTCCGAATTCGCCACTACCTCCCTTTCTAGCGGCGGTAATGGATCATCGCAATTCGAAGGACTCGACGAATTCCTCGCCCGCAATCCCTGCACTAAATTTCACAACCGCCAACGCGGCTACATAATGTGCGATGTCACTCCCAATACCTACTCCTCGGACTACAAGGTCATCGACAAAGTCACTAGCGTAGGCGGTAAGACGACATCGCTCGCCAAGTTTACCGTAGAATCTGGCCGACCCAATATCCATACTGCTTAAACAATTCGCAGAGTCGCAATCACGAGCCCGCGAGCATCCTCGAAGACCTCTGCGATATCCATTAGGTACCCTACTGTTTCGCATGCTTGGAAGCCCCATTGTTGTTGAACTTAAAGCTGCCAATCTAACTTAACTAGCTGAATCCAATTTCCCTCCCCAACAACCAGAGAACAAGACTAAGAGCAAAAGTCGCTAAGAAACTGCGAAACGGGTTTCCTGCTCTAGCTGAACAGAATGGTTTTGTTGCCGTGCACCAACACGCGGTCTTCCAGGTGGTATCGTAAGCCTCGGGCCAGCACCGTATTTTCGACATCCTTGCCCAAGCGCATCATATCTTCGATGCTATCGCTGTGCCGGACACGCACGACATCCTGCTCGATAATCGGGCCAGCATCGAGGTTTTCCGTGACGTAGTGGCAGGTTGCGCCGATCAACTTCACGCCACGCTCATCCGCCTGATGATAAGGCTTCGCACCTATGAATGACGGGAGAAAGCTGTGATGAATATTAATGACTTTGTGACGGTATTTTTTGCAGAGCCAAGCGGGAAATATTTGCATGTAGCGTGCCAGCACAATCGTATCCGGCTCCGCCTGTTCGATGAGTTCCGCTGTCTTCTCGAAGGCTGCCTGTTTCGCCTCGGATTCCTTCGGCACCGGCACATGATGGTAAGGGATGCCATACCATTCGACTAGCTCACGCAGCGTTTCGTGATTAGAGATCACGCAGGGAATATCGAACCGCAAGTCGCCCCCCTTCCAACGATGCAGCAGGTATGCGAGACAGTGATCGAATTTACTTACCAACAGAACGATGCGGGGCTTTAGGGCGAGATCGGTCACGTGCCATTCCATTTGAAGTTCATCCGCAAGCGAACGAAAAGTTATCGCGAATTCGCTGGCAGACATTTCGGTATCTAACAATTCTATACCATATCGCATAAAAAACGTTTTGCTGCGCACATCCTCGTATTGATGGGATGCCGTGATATTGCCTCCATGATCGGCAATAAAACTGGCCACGCGGGCAATAATACCCACTTGATCCGGACAGCTGCCAACCAGACGCAAATGCGTGCTATTAATCTTCATTCAAACGGCTAAAGGATACGGTTGCTCTTATGTTAGTCTGGATATGACGTTCGACGACCGGCTTGGCGGATCCGCCATCTTCCTCGCCCCATACCACGTTCACTTCAGTGTTGTCGGGAACATCCTCATCGACCATCGCCAGCGAGAACCAACTGCGAACATTGGATGTGTAGACCGTATAGGTAGACAAGCCGACAACACGCCCATCAGCGACGATCTTATCGAACGGTAAAATTGAATAATAAGCATTGGGTACCTCCATATATTTGTAACGGTCGCCTGAGCCCAACTGACTGGCAAAAACCTTTTGTACATCGTCGTCATTCCATTTCAGCCAAACCTTACGTCGGTGCGGCTGATCCGCCATCTTTTCAAGTGCCGCTCTGCCGATGAAGTCGTGGTCAAAGTTGATGTGTTTGCCGTAGCCAAGATCCCATGGGGTCTGGTAGTAGTCTTCAATATTGTCAGAGTAGAAGCTGCCGCCGAGGGATGCATTGGCCTCGAACCCGTTTGCACTCAGCCACTCGCGGTAAGGCTTCATTGCTTCGCCACTATAGATAGCAGGCATCGGTGACGGGATCCAGCCACTTTCCGGTGATACCGTCGAGTAGGCGCGACTGCCGCCCATGACGAGGTCAAACTCTGGGCCAGCCTTCAAGAGCGCCTCGAGAATGACATCACGGTCTTCGACGGGGCCGTGAAGCTCGAGCCCGCCCATACGCGACATGTTGTGGTTGAGGGCCCGCACCTTTTTACCTGCGATTTTGAGGTCTCCCAGATTGAAAAACTTGATATCCGGGAAATCACCTTCGTGCACGCTCTTAATGAGGTCTAGGGCGTTCGGTCCTTGTATCTGGTAACGATAAATGAGCCGCGAGTCATCATTGCTGACAGTGCGCTCGTCGCGCGTCACCATAACGTCATAATTGCCGCTCTCCGCATGGAAGTGCACCCAGTTCGGCACAGAAGGACGGCCAACCACGCTTACCCTGTCTTCGGCGTGGCCGAACAGGATCGCATCGCCGATCACATAACCATCATAGTTACAGGCCACGAATTGCTTGGCCTTGTTCGTCCCGAAATTCTTTAGCGTATTGACCCCCACGTCCGAGAGCAGGCGCCCAACATCCGGTCCTTCGAAGTAGACATCCGTCATGTGAAAGGACTGATCGAAAAGTACAACGCTTTTCTGCCATGCCTCCTGCTCGTCACGCCAGTTAGTGTATTGACCAGGAAAGGGAAAGTCGTATCCGCCGACCTGGGCGTGGCGCAGCATTTCTACAGGGCTGCTGTATTTCTGGAGTTTTGCTTCTAGGGAGGTGTTATTTTGAGTGTTCATATTTTTTGCATAGATGATACTTATTAGTATGGTGATGGATTTTCACGCAGACTGGTTATATTCGCGTAGCCATTTCGCACTTTTTTCAAGCCCACCGAATGGGTAGAGATGAAAATTCTGCGAGCGGTTGACTTTATTGATAAATTTGGATGGGTCGCCCGATAAAAGCAGACGCCCCAGGCTGAACCCTTGTTTTTTAAGCACAGCGGTTGATGCCGAGACGCCGCAGACTTTAGCATACTTTAAGAGCGTTTTTAGCGAAGCAGGGCCGGGCACGCCAACCCGCACAGCTATGCCTGGACCTACAGTCTCCATCTCCTTAAGGTAGGCGTTTACTTTTTCGGGCAAGAAACTCCACTGAGTAACTATCTCAGCTCCGTTGCCTTGTTCACTCAATAAATCGAGCTTTTTAACCAAACTCTTTTCGGCCTCCCCATCAACTGGATTACCCTCTGGGTGTCCAGCTATAGCCACGGTAGAAATGCCGGAGTTTTGAAAGGCTTTGGATTGAAGCACCTGTAAGCTACTGTCGTAGGGACCACTGGGAGAGCTGAGGCCTCCAGCTATGACAAGAACCTTCTCAATGGCATGATCACGCAGCCCTTCAAAAAAGTATTGTAGTTGGTGATCATCACGGAAGCCACGGGCCGCGACGTGGGGTACAGGCTTAAAACCCGCAGCTTTCAATTGGGCTAGGGCACTAAGGATATCTCGTTCATCAGTCCCTGGAATCATAGTGACGAAAATTTCTCGCACCAGTCCAGTAAGTACATCGGTTCGTTCGGCATGAGCGGGGACAATTTCCACGGTCCAATTGTGGTTTGTTGCACTATTCGTATGAGACATAATTATGCTGATTTATTTTTACAAAAATCGTTTCAGCTGGTCTTCAGCTTCGCTTAGACTGCCGTGGCTTCGAATTGAGGGACCCCTCGGGAACGGTGCGCTGTGCCGAGGGCACGGATTTGAGTTAGGAATTCGTCGATCAGGTTAGACGGCATACCATAATCCTCTTGATCCATGATCTGACACAGCAACGGGTCAAAATAAACGCCTCGCAAGCGGGTTTCACGGTTCTTTCCATTGAATAGGTTAACGTCGCTAGCAGTGTTGAGCAAAGACTCCTCTTGAGGTAGGCGGGTCTTGGTAGATTTTGCTTCCTTTTTTTTCAGCTCGATTTTGGCCCACACGCAATCGATCTCCGAGATAACTTCGCACTTGCCATCCAACGTACCTCCGCACGGTCCATTGCGCAGACCTTTTGGGTAAATCAACTTCGTATGGGTCGGGATACATTGGCCGCAGGTTTGGCAATCATAGAGCTTTTCCTTTAGCCATTTCTCCATTTTGAATATTACGCTCATTACTGCTGGGCACGTGCTCACGTCCAATCACATACATAATAGCAGAGCACTTCGTTTTATCTTGGATGAAACCGCTTAATCCAATTGTATTATCCGGCAATGAAGAATCGAGAGGCAGAAAAACTGGTCCGTCAGACTCCCGCACCGATCGAGGTTCCCCCAGGACAGGTACGCGTGTTGGAGAGTCATCACGCTGCCGGTTTCGAAATGGAACTAGACCATTGGGCATTCCACAAAATCTGCTGGGTCGCGGTCGGACAGGGTCAGCTTGAATTTTCCGGTAGCTCGACACATA
>CALDFV010000274.1 GCA_937942145.1 uncultured Opitutaceae bacterium | reverse complement strand
TACCTTTCACTTTATAAGGCCAAAAAACCTTAGAAGGTTCTAAAGTTTTTTGGCCCTATGCTTTGCTGTTTAAGTCTGCATTAGCGGAAATTCTAGATAACTAATGAACACCTTCTACTCACTTTTTGTGTGATCAGAAGTCCGGTCCTGCTTGCTTAATGCAATTTTTCACATTTTGCTCCCGCCTTAATGAGGAGATATCTAGGACTTAGCCTACTGGCTTTAGCTTCCGGCGCTTTATTTTTAGGAGGGTGCAAACGCGCTTCGGTCGCCGTTTACGATGTGCCGAAGGAAAAGGAAGCAGCCCCTCCTTCGGTTGCAGCCGCGCCCATTTCAGCCCCCACTGAGAAGGGCTGGATTCAGTGGACTAAACCTGCCGCTTGGACCGAACTCGCTCCCACGGCTTTTCGCAAAGGAAACTACCTTGTTGAGGGCAACGACGGGAAAAAAGTCGAAATCACCGTCTCATCCTTTCCCGGAAACGTTGGTGGCACTCTGGCGAACGTAAACCGATGGAGAGGACAGGCCGGGCTTTCTTCCATTACAAACGAGGAACTATCCCAGGGGCTCACCGAGGTTCGAATCGACGGGCACGACGGCCAAATCGTGAACATCCTTCCCAACAGCGACGATCCCGACGCCACTCAGATTGTCGCCGCCATATTCATTTACCACGGGGAAAGCTGGTTCTTCAAAATGTCGGGACCCCAGCAGCTTGTGGGTTCGCAAAAACCAACCTTCGATCAGTTTATCGATGGCCTCAAGTTTACGGACGCCGCGTCCAAACGCGAGTCTTCAGCCGCCAGCAGCGAGGCCCCCAAAGAAGCTGTCCTCGCATTCGATGCGCCTGAGGGCTGGGCTGAATCCGACGGCTCGTCCATGCGCATTGCCAGCTATGAAGTACCCCTGGAAGGATTTGAGCCCGCAGATTTTTCAATCACCAGTTTTCCAGGAGATGCCGGTGGAATCACAGCCAATGTAAATCGCTGGAGGCAGCAAATCGGCCTTCGCCCCTGGAGCGATTCCCAAATTAATTCCAACCAGGAGACCCTCAAAGTTGAGGACCTCAATTTTGCGCTTTTCGACCTGAGACCGCAAACCGACTCAGACAAGGAGCGTGTTAAGGAACGCATTCTCGCAGCGATAGTCAAACACGACGGGAAGAGCTGGTTCTACAAGCTCCGCGGCGACGTTTTCCTCGTGGAGACACAACGCAGTAAATTTCGGCAACTTGTCCAGTCATCCCGATTCGAAGCGAGCAATTCTAAGAATTAGCCAAGCCGTACTATGAAGCCTTTCATCAAATTCTTTTCTTCATTTGAGCTGGCCATATCCTGCATGGTTCTAGGATTGATCCTCGTCTTCATTGGCACGCTGGACCAAGTCAACCTAGGGATTCATGGCGCGGTAGAGCGGTATTTCTACACCTTTTTTGTTTACTGGGTAATGCCCGGGAGCGAAATCGCTATACCGTACTTTCCGGGGGGATACACAATTGGGCTCTTTCTACTCGTCAATTTAATCACCGCCCTCGTTGTCCGTTTTCGCTACTCATGGAAGAAATCTGGCGTCTTGATGGTGCACATTGGAGTGATCACCCTGCTTATCGGCGAGCTGATCTCCAGCATGATGCAGGTCGACAGCGCCATGATTATTGACGAGGGGGCCTCCTCCAATTTCTCGGAAGACCGTCAGATAGTGGAACTCGCTGTAATAGACCACAGCGCGTCGACCAAAACAGACCGCGTTTACGCGTTCCCTCATGAAATGATGGAAACGATGCAAGACTGCAGGCACGAGGAACTTCCCTTCAAAATCGGGTTCAATCAGTACATGGCGAATTCGGTCATCCAGCGGAGAGACGAAAATACCCCCAGTAAAGCCCTCATCGCTAACCAGGGAATCGGGCTGAACACGTTTGCCCAGGAAATTCCGAAAACGGGAAAAATGGACGACGTGAATCGTACTTCAGCCATTTTGACTTTCTTTGACGATTCCGGCGAGGTGCTCGGCACTTGGCTGGCTAGCCTAGGATTCCCTCCGCAAAAATTCACCTTCCAAGGAAAGGAATACTCTCTAGAAATCCGCCGCAAACGCTACTACTACCCGTTCGATATCCATCTCAACGATTTCAGTCATGACCGGTATTTGGGAACAAATATACCGATGAATTTTTCGAGCGAAATCGAGCTTACGCACCCGGAGCGAGGCGAAAAGAGAGAGTTTCTCATCTACATGAACCATCCGCTGCGGTACAACGGCCTTACCTTTTTCCAAAGCGGATTCGCCAATGAAGACACGACCACGATCTTGCAGGTCGTCAGCAACCCTGGACGTCACCTGCCCTACCTGTCCTGCGGGCTCATTTTTGTTGGACTCACTGTCCAGTTCCTAATCGGACTCATCTCATTCGCTGGAAGGCGCCAGAAGAAATCATGAAAAAACGATTACCCGCCATTGTCGCAATTTCGGTTCTCCTCTTGTACTTTGCTTCTAACTACATGAAGCAGTCTCCCCGGACGGAGATCGACTACACCGCATTCGGCAACACGTCCATCCACCTCAACGGACGTATTCAGCCCCTAGATTCCGTAGCTCGGAACGCGCTTCTCGGCATTCGGTACAAACGGACTTTCATCGGGGACGACGGGAAGAAAACCCCCGCCATTGTCTGGCTTACGGAGCTAATGATGCGGCCAGATCTTGCTCACGACCGCCCGGTATTCAGGATTCAGGACGAGGACGTCCAAGCACTGCTCAAGCTGCCAAAAAAGCCCAGTACTCGGAGTAAAGTTATGATCGCCCTACTGGGACAAGGGAGTGAGCACTTTTACTTTACCTTCAACGAGATAGGTCCTTCCTTGAAGGTCATAAGCGAACAAGCTCAAAAGGCGGGTGAATTGGAGGACGCCCAGCGGTCGCGCTTTCAAAAGGCGGTTATCCAACTGGCCAGGGCCCTTTCGAACTACACGGGACTGAGCCAATCGCTTCATCATGGACAGGTCGCCTCCTTTCGACAAGAACTCGAGGACCTCGAAAATTTTGCTCCTGCTGGGGTGGAAGCAGTGAACAAACGACAGCTCGGGGAAGAGTACGACGAGAATTCCTTCAACCAAATAATGAGCATTGGGTTTCTCTACCAAGGCTTCGAGCAGTCCAGCAAACTGCTCACACTTCCTTCAGTGGACGCGAATGGGGTTATCGAGTGGAACAAGACCAGCACCCTGCTCCGCCAAATATTGCAACAAGGCCAGGCCAACGAGATTGTGCACAGCTACGCCAAGGTCGTGGACGCCTACCGAAACGAGAATTCAACCGCATTTAATGAAGGCGTTAAAGCGCTGCACGCCGACCTTAATGCCGTCGAACTGTCTCTTGTACCGCACGCAGGGGTAGAGCAGCTCTTTAATTTTTTAGAGCCGTTCTACATTGCTGCTGCAGGATATGTAATGGCGTTTTTAGCCGTAATCGTATCATGGGTACGTTGGCCGAAAATATTAAACCAAGCCGCTTTTGGACTGATCTGTACCTGTGCCATTATCCACACTGCCGGGATCCTGTTCCGAATATACATCATAGGATACGCGCCAGTCATCAATCTTTACTCATCGGCTATATTCGTCGGCTGGGGAGCGGTACTATTGGCGATCGCGCTCGAGTGGCTTTTCAAGAACAGCATTGGAAACGCGACCGCGGCAATAATCGGCTTTTCGACCCTCCTGGTCGCTCACCATCTATCCGCCAGTGGCGACACGCTTGAAATGTTGCGGGCAGTACTCGACAACAATTTCTGGCTAGC
>CALDFV010000273.1 GCA_937942145.1 uncultured Opitutaceae bacterium | reverse complement strand
TCCGGAAGTAGAGAGAGCTGGGTGGGACCGATCCGCGATTGACCGATTTGTCCTGACTCGACTGAAAACGGAAGGGCTCTCTCCGAGCGAGCCAGCGGACAAGCGGACGCTGATTCGCCGTTTGTCCTATGATTTGACGGGCTTGCCGCCAAGCCTGGAAGAGTTGTATCAGTTTCTAGAGGATGACCGCCCAGATGCGTACGAGCTTCTGGTAGATCGGCTCCTGGATTCGCCGCACTATGGTGAGCGGATGGCGCTCGCCTGGCTGGATCAGGCCCGATATGCGGACACCAATGGCTATTCCCGGGATGGGGCTCG
Source organism: uncultured Opitutaceae bacterium (assembly GCA_937942145.1). Classification (GTDB taxonomy): domain Bacteria; phylum Verrucomicrobiota; class Verrucomicrobiia; order Opitutales; family Opitutaceae; genus Pelagisphaera. The sequence goes on along the minus strand of CALDFV010000273.1, from coordinate 8,391 downwards.
CACCATGTGGGTTTGGCGGGACTGGGTGATTCAGGCCTACAATGAGGATAAGCCCTATGACGTCTTTTTGCGGGAACAGCTAGCGGGAGACTTGCTTCCGGATGCGACCGAAGCGCAGATCGTGGCTACTGGGTTCAATCGCAATCATATGATTACCGCAGAGGGTGGGACCATAAAACTGGAGAATTTGACCAACTATGCGGTGGACCGAGTGAAGACGACTTCGGAAGCGTTTTTGGGACTCACGATGGCCTGCGCGCAGTGCCACGATCACAAGTACGATCCGATCTCGCAGGAAGACTTTTACCGTATGTTCGCTTACTTCAATACTCTCAGCGATAAGGGGATTGATGGCGCGGGTGGCAATAATGCGGAACCGATTATCCAGGCGAAGTCTCCGTTTCATCATAAAAATGTGGATACGGTACGGGATACGATTGAGTTCCTGAAATTGGAAAGGCAGAAGCGAGCGTCGAGATTGCGGAGCGACTGGGAATCTAGGGAGCGCGAAAAACTGGAGCAGCTCGGTCAGGATCTGGTATTCTACGATTTTAAGCCTTTAATGGTCAATAATCCGAATATTCCCCCTTCTATGGTGGAGTTTCAAGAAGAAGGGGCCGTGCTTCTGAAGCAGCAATCGATCGCGCCTAGAGGCACTTTTTATTCGTTTGCCTGCTCGCTGAAAGAAGTTCCGGATTCTCTGATAACGGGTCTTCGCATCGAATTCTTGCCGCATATCGAGGTAAACGAAGGCTCCTTGGGTTATGGCAAGGAAGACGAATTGGGAGCGTTTGGAGTGTCTGCCGTTTCCGTCTCGGCAGGGAAGGTTCCCGTTGCCGACTTCGACCTGAATAGCGAGGTTGCTCTCAAGGATGCGACCGCGAGCTACTCCCACGAAGAATACCCAGCCCGGGCAATACTGGACCCCCGATGGCCCACGGCGTGGTCGCCCCTGGGACAGGCGAGGAAGGCACAACATTTAACCCTCACGTTTGAAAAGCCGGTAGACCCTAGAGAGGCTCCCTATTTCTCCATTATGGTAAACTTCCAGCAGATCGCCAATGCGGGGCATTTTAGAATGATGGCGATGACGGGCAAGGACGATGGAACGAATATTCCTTCCTCAATCCAGCGTATCTTGAATACACCTACAAAGGAGAGAACCCAAAGCGAGATCGAGGAGATCGCAAATTATCACGAACTACATGATCCTAAGCTGGAGAGTTTGAATACCGATCTTGCCACCTACCGTAGGCGTCTCAGTGAGATGACCGAAGCGTATTCTGTTCAAGTAATGGATACGGCCAAGAATCCCAGAAAGACGTATATCTTAAATCGTGGCAGTTATGATCAGCCGGGTCGAGAAGTCGAGCCGGGCGTACCTGCTTTTCTTCCTTCTTTACCGGAAGACGCCCCCGCCGATCGTCGCGCGCTCGCCGATTGGTTCACCGATCCCAGTCACCCTTTGACGAGCCGAGTAGCGGTAAACCGGATTTGGCAGCTCTTTTTCGGCAATGGGTTCGTGTCCACTTCTGCTGACTTTGGAGCCCAGGGAGAATGGCCGAGCCATCCAGAGTTGCTTGATTACCTTGCGGTTGACTTCATCGAAAACGGATGGAGCGTGAAGGCCCTCGTTAAACAGATTGTAATGTCGCAGACGTATCGACAGCGATCAGAAGTTACTGAGGAGCAGAGATCCATTGATCCTGAGAATCGCTTGTTGTCGAGAGGGCCCCGTTTTCGACTGCATGGCGAATTCATTCGCGACACCGCACTGAAGGCTAGCGGGCTTCTCAATGATTGGATTGGAGGGTCGAGCGTGAAACCGTACCAACCTAGAGGGATATGGCGCGAAATTAGCCACTACGGTTCTGTCAAAGATTTAACTCAAGTATTTGTCCAAGACCAGGGTCGTAATTTGTACCGAAGAAGTCTCTACACCTTGTGGAAGCGAACCAGTCCTCCGCCATCAATGATGGCGTTTGATGCCCCGAATCGGGAGCTTTGCGTCATGCAACGTGAGACGACAAACACCCCTCTGCAAGCGCTGACTCTCTTAAACGACCCGCAATTTGTGGAAGCGGGACGCGTATTCGCAGAGCGAATATTGCAAGAGCTGTCTGACGCTACGGATCGGGATCGCGTTTCCTTGGCCTTCGAAACCGTAACCAGTCGGATGCCACGCAATGATGAACTGGAGGAATTGGTCAAAGCGCTAGAAGAGCAGCGGGTCTACTTCGAGCGAAACGAGGAAGCGGCCTTGGCCGTGCTAGGAGTAGGAGAAGCGACGCGAAACGGCAGCGTAGGTTTAGCCGATCACGCAGCCTTTTCGGTGATTGCCAATCTGATATTCAATCTAAGCGAGGCCGTGACAAAGGGATGACCATGATGGACTTTACGCTCGAATCGATCAACATTTGGCAACTGCAAGGATTAGCCCACGAATAACATGGACCCATTCATCGACTTTCATCGTAAGCTAACGCGACGTTCGCTCTTTGGCCAAATGGGAAGAGGGCTGGGTGGCATGGCGTTGGGGTCTCTGCTGCTGCCAAGGCTTCTGAGAGGCGGGGAACTGGATCAGTCGGAGGGGGGTGATTCGTCATTGCTGAGAAATTTGCCACACTTTGCCCCGAAGGCGAAGCGAGTGATTTACCTGTTTCAGTCGGGTGGACCTTCTCACATCGATCTATTCGACTACAAGCCAAGCATGCGGGATCTGCATGGGGTTGAGCTTCCCGACTCAGTGCGTGGGAACCAGCGCGTGACAGGCATGACCCAGAATCAGTCGAGCTACCCCTTTGTGGCGCCTCATTGGGATTTCAAACGGTGCGGCAAAAATGGGGCCTGGATTAGCGACCTTCTTCCCTACACTCAAAAAGTGGCGGACGATATCACCATTATCCGCGGAATGAATACGGAAGCGATCAACCATGATCCTGCGGTAACCTACATCAATACGGGCTCGCAACAAATGGGTCATGCGAGTTTGGGGTCCTGGCTCAGTTACGGATTGGGCAGCGATAATCAAGATCTTCCGGCGTATATGGTCTTGTTGTCGCAGGGTTCGGGCAAGAACCCGGGTCAGCCGCTTTTCTCCCGGTTGTGGGGGAATGGCTATCTGCCATCGAGTTTCCAAGGGGTGAAGCTGGGGTCTGGTACCGATCCCGTTTATTTTCTGCAAAATCCTCCCGGAGTGGATCGTGGGCAGCGGCGAAAGGCATTGGATCGTTTAGAAACCCTGAACCGAGCCCACGCTCGGCAGGTGGGAGATCCGGAAATTCATGCCCGCATCGACGCCTATGAAATGGCATATCGCATGCAGACGTCGGTTCCGGATCTGATGGATTTGAGCGAGGAGCCTGAGTCTACGTTCGAGCTGTATGGAGAAGAATCCCGTAGGCCCGGAAGCTTTGCGGCGAACTGTCTTCTGGCGCGGCGTATGGCGGAGAAGGGGGTTCGGTTTGTTCAGCTTTTCCATAGGGGCTGGGATCAGCACAAGAAGCTCGCCACACAATTACCCAAGCAGTGCCGCGACGTGGACCAGCCATCGGCGGCTTTGATAAAGGACCTCAAGCAGCGCGGGCTCTTGGATGAAACCTTAGTTATATGGGGAGGCGAGTTTGGCCGTACCGCCTACAGTCAAGGGAAGCTGGGCGATGCGAGCGCAGGCCGCGACCACCATGGACGCTGTTTTTCCATTTGGATGGCGGGCGGCGGCGTGAAAGGAGGCTTTGAATACGGATTGACCGATGACTGGGCCTACAACGTCGTCGAGGATGGGGTGCACATTCGCGATCTAAATGCGACCATTTTGAAGTGCATGGGGATCGATCACGAGCGTTTCACCTACAAGTTTAGAGGGCTCAACCAGCGCCTAACAGGCGTGGAAGAGGCTCGGGTTGTGGACGATATTTTGACGTAGGGAGCCTTGAATTCGGCTCGTCGAAACAGGGAAGATGCCTATGCTACTTTTGAGTAGCCAAATGGGTAGGGAGGACCGGCTCGGCCCTCCGATTCTGGCAGCTCAAAAGAGGACCGAGCCGGTCCTCCCTACCTCTGACACTTCACTGTTTCGCCAAAAACTCCATCACGCGGACGTCGTAGGCTTTGTAGCGGCTCATCCAGTCGGCTGAAGTCAAGTTCTTGGCGTCCGAAGGCCAGATAGCAGCTGACTTATTGAATACACTTTGATCGTAGGGATAGGCTACGCTGACGTGGTCCAGGGCGTTGATGGCCTGGAGGCGAGCCATGACGTTGGGATTGTTAAGCAAGACTTCGTTCAGGACCGGACGAGGATCCTTCTTCCCGAGGCGAGCCAAGTGCTCGGCAGCGGCGATCCGGGTGGAGGCGATCGGACTACGGGTGAGCGCCTGTATACGCCTGGTTGCTCTCTCGTCTTCCGTTTTCAAAACCATGCAGTTGATCAAGGCCCAGTATTGGATAACCGGATTTTGGTTCCCGAGCAAGCGGGTAAGCCTAGGAAGCGCTTTATCTCCTTGATCGAGCAGGGCGTCAGCGGCGTCCATGACTTCCGCGAGAGGGTATTGCGCGTTGTCCCGAGCGATGTCGTAGGGTGTCTTACCAGAGCCTCGACTCCATTCAACGAGCAGCGCTTCGGGGATAAATCCCGTGTCGCGAGTCTTGAGAAGATGGTCGCGATTGGCCTTTCGCATGCGTAGCAGGACTTCGCGATGCTTGGGGTCATTGGCGAGGTTGTTCACCTCGTCGGGGTCGGCTTCCAGGTCGAATAGCTCTTCGAGTGGAGCCGGCAGAAAGAACGCGCTTTGGGCGGCTGTGGTCTTACCCTGTTTGAACAACGCTTCCCATTCTCCGGTGGCAGGGTTGTCCCAGAGGTAGTTGACGTGCTGTCCCGTTGGAAGGTAGGCGAGGTAGTTGCGGATGTAGTTGTAGCGACCATCGGTCACACCGCGTTTGAAATCGATTCTCTCGTCGGCTCGGGCTCGGAAGGTGTGTGCGTATTCAGGAGCTGGAGAAGCTTTTTCTCCGAGAAACGCCCGGCCCTGCATGTGATCGGGAATATCTGCTCCTACCAGGCTGAGCAGGGTGGGAGCGAAGTCGACGAATCCGACGGGTTCATCGGTTTGGGTGCCGGGTTTATGAGGCGAAAGGTGGGCCCATTTTTTGGGGAACCGTACGACGAGGGGTACGTGCGTGCCACTGTCGTAGACGAAGCGTTTGCTGCGAGGCATGATACCGCCGTGATCTGAATAGTAGAATACGATGGTGTCCTCAGCTAGTCCGGCATCCTCAAGTTCCTTAAGATACTTGGCCACATAGTTATCCATCTCCTGGATACGTGTGTAATACGAAGCAATCCGATCGCGTACCGTTTCCGTATCCGGAAGGTAGGCGGGGACGCGAACTTGGCTCAGCGGGATTCCGGGTTTCACCGTATTACGAGATGGGTGGAGCGAGCTCTCGTGAGTCAGGTTGGTATTGAAAATGGCGAAAAAGGGCTTCCCTTTCGGTCGGTTTTTCCAGTGGGCATTGCGGCTGCTCTCGTCCCATCCCGGCGTATTTTGGTCTAGGTTATAGTCCTGCTTGCTGTTGTTGGTGACATAGTACCCCGCGTCTTTCAGATATTGCGGATAGATCTTCACATGCGAAGGAAGCGCTGCTTGGCTACGCATGTGCTCCCCGCCGAACGTGGGTGGATACATCCCTGTGATGAGTACCGTACGAGCGGGACCGCAAACGGCTCCGTTAGCGTAGGCGTGCTTGTACAGAATCCCGTTAGCCGCGAGACCGTCGATGGTGGGCGTCTTCCCATGTGGGTCGCCGTAGCATCCCAGGTAATCCGGGCTATTGTCTTCGCTCGTTATCCAAAGGATGTTGGGCCGATCGGCAGCCGATGCCACGAAGGGAATGGCTAAATAGAGAAATGCAGTAGCTAGGGTAGTGAGTTTTTTCATATTAATTGGAAGTCGCTAAACGGTAACGAGGTCAAAACGGACGTCCACAAGATTCCAAGGTACCGGTCACGGTTGGACAGGAAACATGAGCATTCCGCGAATGAAGTTCTAGGTCGATTCTCGTAGGACGATTTCCGCAGGCACGAGGATCTTTTCCTTGGAGTCAGTGGCCGAAGCGGTGGCTTTGTCCGTGCAGAGGAGCCGCAATTGCTCGGCGGCGATTGTCGCCATTTCCTCGAATTTCTGCTTAACGTAGGTCAGCTTGGGTGTAGTCTTTAATCCTTCGAAAGTGCCGTCCACGCTGATTACTCTTACTTCCTCAGGGACATTGACTCCGATGCAGTCGAAGATGTTGAGCAGATCGATAGCGGATTCCTTCTCCAAGCAGAAAACCGCATCGTGATCGCCTAGGTTTCGGGCGATCTGTTCGAGCTCAAAGACTCTCTTATAGGTGTTGGTGGGATCGATCCAATGCTCTTCAAAGTCGGATAGGGATCCACCACTCTCAATCCATTTGGCCTGGAATCCGAGTTTGCGAAGCGAGTGCCTCCCGTCCTGGTTAGAGTAGGCTACGACGCAGGGGGAGGTTGCTCCGGATTGAAATATGTGATCCGCGGCAAGGGCGCCGATTTGCTGATTGTCGGAGTCGATCATGAAGTCCGCATTCCAATTTTGGGGGGTGATGACGCCAATGCAGGGTATGTCCTTGGTCAGGGATTCCAAGAGTTCGTAGCGGTCGAAGTGTCCTGCTAAAACCACGCCATCCATTTGATCGATCCACTCGGGATTAATTTCGCCGGCGTCGATCGCCCATTTTAGGTGGGTGCGAATCTTGAAGCCAGACTCGTGGTCAAGGAGGGTCTTGTAAAACCGCTGGAGTCCGGAAAAGCGGATACTGTCGACGCCTACGGTAATTAGTTGCACGTTGAGAGTCCTCAGACCCTTTGCTTTGAACCCCGGGTGCAATTCGAAGCGGCGGTTAGGAGTTTTTCGTATGTACCCCTCCTGTTCGAGATCAAGGTAGGCCCGCCAAATTGCGTCTCGGTTCAGGCCGATTAACTCCGCTGCTTTACGGACAGAGGGAAGGTAGCCTTTTCCTTGGACTTTGCCGCGTTGAATAAGCTCTCGTACGCGTTCTCTTGCTTGATCTCGCTTTAGAACGGCTTCTTTGAATTGCAGGTGTTCAGACTCCATGGCCTCAGGATTTCATACGGTCAAAACCTCTTGGGAGGTTGCATCAATAATCAAAAGGAATTCACGTTGTCGGATAATGTCCAGTCGGTTTGGCGAGTTATCTTGTGAATCAAAATCGCTTTTCTGACTAAAAGACAATATCAGACAAAGGGAGTTTTTATAGGGGAACTAGGGTAATCATTAACCACAAATGGAACAATGGTCATCTAAAAAGAATTCGCCTCAAAGGAGCTTGACCTGTGCGCGATCACTGACAATCAAAGCTAATTGTCAGATATTGTCAGGTTTAAGCTCTGCACGAAGCCTGACAATCAAACCAAATTATCTAAACCAAATCCCGAGCTCCGTAAGCTGTCCCTTGGCTCCGGACCCTCTAAAAACGTCAAGCTACCGATTCCCCCCTTTTTTGCCAACTATTCATAGCGACTAGTTTCGAATGGTTTCTTCCCATTTCTCGGGAGGATCGCGTTAGGCTGTCGCAGTTGAATGAATTTCTACAAAACCAAACTAGAAAACACCACTATGATGAAAATGAATATAACCCGGCTGGCGCTTGCTGGCCTTATAACGACGGGTCTGTTCGTACAGGCTCAGGACGACGATGATGTGATCGAGTTGTCCCCGTTCGCAGTTGATGCTGCGGACGACATTGGCTATCGGGCCACGACGACCCTCGCGGGATCGCGTGTGCGTTCTAACATCGGCGACCTAGGCGCCTCCATCGCGGTCATCACCGAGGAGTTCATGCAGGACACCGGAGCGACCGACGGTGAGTCCCTTCTCCAGTTCGTGGGTAACATGGAAGTCGGCGGGGTTCTCGGCAACTTCTCCAACTCCGACGGCGGCAACGGCACAGTCGAGTCCCGCGTCAACCCGCAGCGTGGACAACGTGTCCGCGGTTTGGTGAGCGCGAATTTGACTCGCGACTACTTCCAGACCGACATCCCGTTTGATTCCTACAACACGTCTCGTGTTGTGGTGAACCGAGGACCGAACTCTATTCTGTTCGGACTGGGCTCTCCTGGAGGTGTCATTAACAACAATTTGAAGCGGGCCTACATTGGGCAGGACTCTACCGAGGTGGCTTTCCGTTTCGACCATCGCGGCTCGATGCGAGGCACCTTCGACATTGCTCGCACCTTGGTGGACGATCGCCTGGCGATTCGTATAGCAGGCTTGCGTGAGGAGCAGAAGTACAAGCAGGATCCGGCTTTTTCAGACGACACCCGCCTCTACTTGGCGTGGGAAGCGACGCTTTTCA